>NYTO01000026.1 GCA_002683535.1 SAR116 cluster bacterium | reverse complement strand
TATCAACATATCCGATCAGACATGATCCAGATAATGGCGTGCCAGCGGATGCGATGGCGCAGAGAAAAACTGCGATGCCGGTGCGCTTTCCACCAGCGTGCCCTTGTCGAGGAGCAACACATGCTGCGCCAGCCGTTCCGCCTGCGCGCGGTTGTGACTTGTCATCAGGATTGACGTCCCGTCGTCATGCGCCTCGCGGATCATGCTTTCAATGGATTTTGTGGCTTCAAAATCCAGATGTGCGGTCGGCTCGTCCAGAAACAGGATGTCGGGATGTGTGGCCAGTGCCCCGATCAGCGCAAGCTTCTGCTGCTCGCCGCCTGACAGGGCGCGGGCAGGTGTGTTGGCGCGGTGGTCCAGATCGGCGCGGGCCAGCAAGGCTTCGATCTTGCTGTCAGCCAACAGGGGGCACAGGAATTTCAGGTGCTGACGCGCTGAACGCCGCAACATGATCGGCTTTTGAAACACCATTTTTTGTTGCGCGCGGGGCGGGGCGTCGATCTTGCCGGAATCATATGCCATCAATCCATGCAGGCAATTCATCAGCACTGTCTTGCCAGCCCCATTATGCCCCATAAGCAAGGTAATGCTGCCGCGCGCCACGCTCGCTGAAATGTCGTCAAGCAAGCGATTGCCGCCGCGCGAAACCGTCAGCGCGCTGATTGTCAGAATGGTGGTGGCAGAATCAGAATTCATAGCCGTTATCCTGCAGTCTGCCGCGGACAATCTGCGTAAGAATATTGATCATCAGCGCGACTGTCAGCAACACGATGCCAAGTGCGACAGCCAGCGCCAGTTCGCCCATTGATGTAGCCTGCGCGATCGATGTTGTCATCACGCGGGTTGAATGGCGAATATTGCCGCCAACAATCATCACGGCACCAACCTCGGAGATCGCCCGCCCAAAACAGGCAAGACCGATGGTGATCAGGGATATGCGCGCTTCGCTGACAAGGCTGGCGATCCACCGGAACTGGCTGAGCCCGATTGAGGTGAACAGCGGCGCATATTCGGCGTTCAGCGCCTCGAAGACCTGACGCGAAAGGGCGATGGCAATCGGCAGAACAAGGATGGTTTGCGCCAGCATCATCGCTGCAGGCGTGTAAAGAATGCCCAAAAACCCGAACGGCCCGGCGCGCGAAACCAGCAGATAGATCACCAGCCCCACCACAACAGGCGGCATGCCCAGAAATGTGTTGCTGATAACGATAATCGCACTGCGCCCGGGAAAGCGATAGGCAGCCAGCAGCGCACCAAGGGGCAGCCCGATGACAAGTGACAGCACGACTGCTGTCAGGCTGACACCAAGTGACAGGCCAATGATCCCCATCAGTTCCGGTTCGAAAGAGACCANCAATGACAGGGCGATCTGGAAGGGCGAAAGGATGTCCATCAGCGCAATCTGCCGTCAAATGCCGCAAAATTCATCATTTTTCGACAGATGAGCGGGTCAACTGCGGATTTGCTGGCCGCCAGCATCATTCATCCGTTGATCTGGCGCGGCATCATTCAGGTCGGCGTTGCGCGCGCGTGACACCATGTGGCGCACTTCACGGGCAAGCTTTGGCATCTCGGCNGGGTGCAGAAACGACCCGATCTCGGCGGTGCGCCCATGTGAGCGTGCAACAACCCGTTGCTGCGCGCGCGAGGTGGTGTCAGGTTCTTCGCGCGGCGTCAGTTCAACCTGCACCCATGCAGTCGGCAGGCTTGTGCTGTTGCGCTCGCCGGCAGGTGTCACCGTTTCGATGGTCAGTTCTTTGGGCGTTGCTGTCAGGTTCTGGCGGCGTTTGGCGGCCCGGTAGTTCATCTTGAAGGCNACCCAGACCACCAGAATTTCNAGNCCTAGAAAGCCGACGACCGGCCAGGCNCCCAGCAGAAAAAANCCCAGTCCAATGCAAAAGGCGAGACTGCCAAGTGCCNCCATGACCAGCATGAACCCGCGCGCCGACAAAGATCTGTATGGCCAGATTGTCAGGCGTTCGCGGTGGCTGTGAACATTGTCGCTCATGAATGGTGCCTGCGGTTCCAATGCAATGTTTGAATGCGGTGCGCGTGAAAGCGGGGTGCCAGCAGCGCCTTGTGCAGAAAAAGCCATATNGGGGCAGCCGGGGTCAATATCAAAACCCGCAATGATGGCAATTGCGACACCATGGCACATAATCGGGTGAAGCTTCATCAACTGGCACATCGACCAAAGCCGCAAATCACCGTGATATCCAAGGCAGNCATCCTATGACAGCGCCGCCCGGAATTCTGCCAAAATCTGGGCTGTTCTGGGCTGATCCGGCTTGCATCACCTGTCACGCTGGGATTAGGATTTTGCTGCATCTGGAACAGGGTATGTAATGGCTATTATCGCTCTTGGTTATATGGGAATCAGATNGCGCGCGGTCGAAGACTGGGCCGATTATGCCGGCAGGTATCTTGGNATGCAGCTTGTCGATTCAGGGGCCGGCAGCCTGTCTTTCCGGATGGATGACTGGCGTCAGCGCATGGTGGTNCGCGATGAGCCGGGAGACGAATTTGCCTTNATGGGGTGGCAGGTTGAATCCGCCGATGAACTGGATGTGTTCGGCGCGCGGCTGGAGGCGGCTGGCATTGCCGTAACCGAGGCGCCAAAATCGTTGTGCGATGAACGGTTTGTTGACCGGATGATTTACTGTCTTGATCCCGATGACAACCGGGTAGAATTNTTTTCGGCGCCCCANATGGCCACAGACCCGTTCCTGCCGGGNCGGCCGATTGACGGATTTCTGACCGGCCCCTANGGCATGGGCCACGCGGTCTTGCATGTACGCGATGTAGAACCGCTGGTGCCGTTTTACCGTGATTTACTTGAATTCAATGTCAGTGATTACGGCCTTTATCCCTATGGCATGNATTTCTTTCATGTAAATGGTCGTCACCACAGCTTTGCCATGGTTGGCACGGGCAGGCGCGGCCTGCATCATTTCATGGTTGAATACAAGAATCTGGATGATGTCGGNCAGGGNTATGATCTGGCGCAGATGCATGATGATATGGTTGCCTATACACTTGGCCGCCACACAAATGANTATATGACCTCATTCTATGCCAAGACACCGTCNGANTTCTTTATCGAGAGCGGCTGGGGCGGGCGTGTTATTGACATGGAAACATGGCAACCGCACGAAACCGATGTCGGACCCAGNTTCTGGGGGCATGAACGTGTACATCTTCCAGAACCTGATCGCGCGGTGATGCGCGAATTGCGTCTGAAGGCAGCTGCCGAAGGGCGGCGCACCCCTAAACTTGTTGATTGTCCCTGGCTGTATGACCAGCTCACGCGCTGACTGACGCCCGTTTTTGTTCTGACCCGGCTTTATCATGAAAAATAATTCAGTGGATACCATGTCACATACTGAGGTTGTTATCGTTGGTCTTGGGCCAACCGGGGCCACGCTTGCCAATATCCTTGGTGGATATGGCATCAATGTTCTTGTGCTTGAGCGTGAGCAGTCGATCTATCCTTTGCCGCGCGCGGTACATTTTGATGACGAGGCCATGCGGGTGTTCCAGTCGATAGGGCTGGCCGGTCAGATCGACCCGAAAGTGCGGGTCAATTGCGGNACAAGGTTTGTCGACAAGAACCAGNACCTGCTTCTGGACTGGCCAAGGCCGCAGGAAATTGGTCCGCTGGGCTGGTATCCGAGCTATCGCTTTCATCAGCCCGATCTGGAGGCTGATCTGAATGACGGGCTGGCCCGGCAGGACAGCGTTACCGTGCTGCGCGGATGTACGGTCACCGGTGTCACGCAGGATGACAGCGGCGCAACCGTTTCGTGGGAACAGGACGGCAATCCGTCACAGGTGCGTGCCGATTTCGTGGTTGGCGCGGATGGNGCGCGTTCGGTGGTGCGGCATTCATTCGACTGCGACTGGGAAGATTTGGGGTTCAAGGAACGCTGGCTTGTTGTTGATGTGCAGCTGACGGCTGAGCGGTCCGATCTTGGTGATTTCACAATACAGACATGTGACCGCGCCCGCCCGACAACCTATGTGAGGTGCCCGCGGGAATGGCGGCGGTGGGAGATCAGCCTGCACGATCATGAGCGTGACGAGGATGTTGTTGGTGATGACTTCATCTGGCCTCATATGCGGCCTTCAATCACCCCCGAAGAAGGTCGGATTGTGCGGCGTGCTGTCTATAATTTCGAATCAAAGATATCTGACAAATGGCGCGACCGGCGCTGTTTCATTGCCGGTGATTCGGCGCATNTGATGCCACCATTTCTGGGGCAGGGAATGTGTGCAGGTGTCAGGGACGTGGCAAATCTTGGCTGGAAGNTGGCCGCTGTGTTGCGCTGGAATGCACCGGATGCGTTGCTGGACACCTATGAGCGCGAACGCCGCCCGCATACGCGCGTCTATATCGAGACAGCGGTCAATGTGGGCCGGATGATGAATAATGCGGAAACGGCTGAAACACTGACCCACGCCATCAAGCCAGACGGGTCTGCCCAGATGAAGTCGATCAGCCGCGGGCTTGCCCATGCCATGGGGCCTGCCGATGGACATCTTGCCGGAACGCGGATGCCGCAGCCGGTGCTGGCTGATGGCAGACGGCTGAGCGATGCAATGGCTGGCCGGTTTGCGGTGATTGCGGGCCATGATGNGCTGGCAGACAATGCGGATCATCTGCCAGATGATGCCAGTGCCTTGATCCTNGATGCCGATGCCCATGAGGCTCTTGCTGATCTGCTGGAAAGCCAGCAGGTTGCGGCCATTGCCATTCGCCCGGATTTTTATTGCTATGGTGGCGTTCTGGGCAACGACAAGGCGGCAATTGCGNCTTTTTTCAGCGGGTTGCGCGCACAGATTTCGGGCACGGTTTAAGCTTGCCGCACTAAAGACTGGCCAATACGCGGCGCGCCAGTATGGCCGGATGGGGTGCGTTGTCTCAGTCTTTGGGAAAGCCGCCTTCGGGGCAGGGTGTGCCATGATCATCCAGCGGCATCGCCCTGACGTCGATCACCGCGTCCAGCGACAGGGCCTGATACAGATGCGGAAACAAGTCGCCGCCGCGTGACGGCTCCCACTTTATGTNCAGCTTGTCTGCATCCACCGTCACCAGCACCTGACCGCTGCGGTTGTGNAAGTGAAGGCGCGCTGTCTCGGCAAGNTGCCTNGCAGTGGACAGATGGATATAGCCATCCTCGATATCGATGCCGGCACCAGTAAAAACACCGTTCCGTTCGGCATCTTCCCACAGGCTGGCGTCACAGATCTTGTAAATATGCATCTGANTGGTCTCGCTTTTCCCGCTATCTTGTCTGGGCAAGCCTGGCCGCTGCAGCGTTCAGCGCGGCTTTGCGCGTGGCCAGAATGTCATCTGGCAAGGGANCCGGNGCGCCGCGACCCCAGATCGGGTCTGGCCAGTGTTCGTCATCNATATGGCGCGCCACAACATGGACATGCATCTGCGGGACGACATTGCCGATCATGGCGATGTTGATNTTGTCGGCCTTTGCATATGACTTCAGCCATGCGCCCAGGTCGCCCGCCAGCTTGAAAAGCNNGCTGGCTGTCNATGGTGGCAGGTCATCCACCTCGACAANATCCGGNAGTGCCGGCACCAGCAGCAGCCAGTGATAGCGTGAATCATTGACCAGCCGAACGTCGATATCGGCAATGTCGTCGACATGCACACTCATCGCNGCAATACGGTGATCAATTTCAAAATCGGGGCTGTCCTGCATCGTTCTGGTCTCTTNCGGATATCTGNCGGGCGTGNGTTCAATATGGCATCGGATGGGCACGGTGTGCGGCCTCTATCTCGGCAAGCACGTCATCGCCAANCGTNATCTCGGTTGCCCCCAATACCGTTGACAATTGTTCGGTCGAGGTGGCGCCGATAATGGATGATGCCATGAAGGGGCGGGTCAGTGTCCAGGCAATGGCAAGCTGTACCGGGTCAATCGCNTATCGTTTNGCGATATCCAGATAGGCGTCCACCGCAGACCACATGCGCGGGTTCACACGCCCGCCAAGATCGTCCCCTATGCTTTTGCGCGACCCTTGTGGTGTTGCCTTGCCGCCTTCGTATTTTCCGCTCAACAAACCGCAGGCAAGGGGTGAGAAGGCCAGCAGCCCGACCTGTTCATTGTGACACAGTTCGGCAAGGTCGGTGTCGAACAGCCGGCACAAGAGGCTGTATTCGTTCTGGATGGACACAACGCGCGGCAGCTGCAGCTGTTCCGAGAGCCGCAACCACTGGGCNGTGCCCCAGCTGCTTTCATTCGACAGGCCGAACTGCCGGATTTTACCTTGCTTCCGCAGGTCTTCGAGGCAGGTCAGAACCTCTGTCATATGGTCNAGGGTCTCTGCCTTGTTCTGGTTTGTCGGGTCATAATGCCAGTTTTTGCGAAACATGTANGACCCGCGATTGGGCCANTGCAGCTGATAGAGGTCGATATAGTCAGTGCACATGGAGCGCAGCGAGTTTTCAACGGCAATGGTGATGGTTTCGCGNGAAATCGGTGCGCCGTCACGCACAGCNGCATAGCCTTCGCCNGCAGCCTTGGTGGCNATGATCACNTCATCACGCCGNTTANTTGCGGCGATCCANCTGCCGATAATACGTTCTGTGTCTCCTTGCGTTTCTTTCGAAAGCGGGTTGGTCGGGTACATCTCTGCCGTATCAATGAAGTTGACCCCGTGATCAAGCGCAAGGTCGATCTGGGCATGTCCTTCAGCCTCGGTGTTTTGCGTGCCCCAGGTCATGGACCCAAGACAGATCTCACTGACCTTGATATCGGTGTCGCCCAGATTGTTATATGACATGCTCATGACGTAACNTGTTGCTATTTAATGGTGAATTTGAATCGGCTGATCTGCTCGCAGGGTTTTCCGGGGTGCAGAAGTATAGACGGAAACGCCGGATTATCAGGGGCATTCGGCCACATTTGCGGCTCCAGACACAGCCCGGCGAANGGCGTGTCAATCCTGCCATTCAGCCCGGCCACCGGTGCGTTCAGCTTGTGTCCGGTATACAGCTGCAGGCCCGGCTCGCTGGTGACCACATCCATCGTAATGCCCGAATGTGGTGAGGCAAGCTGCGCCACCTTTTGCGGGGTCCGGCGCTGCGCGGCAAGACAGAAATTATTGTCAAATGCGTCACTGACTGGTCGCGGGCGGGTGAAATCAAAACGTGTGCCACTGACATCCAGAACCTCCCCGGTAGCAAGGTCAGTCCTGTCCGCAAGCAAAACTCGGTCAGCGTCGATGCACAATATATGATCGCGAATGTCCCCACGATCATCTAGCGTGAAATAGCTGTGGTGCCCCATATTTACCAGTGTCGGTTTCTGTGTTGTCGCGCGCAGTTCGACCGACAGCATGCCGTCTTCATTCAGTTCGTAACGACAGGTGGCATCAATGCGGCCGGGAAAGCCCATATGTCCGTCAGGCTGGCTTATAGCAAGCTCGACAAACGAGGCACCTGCCGCAGCGACCTGCCAGTTCTGCCAGCCAAATCCGCCAGCGCCGCCATGCAATGTCTGGCGGTCATGGTCATTGCGATCAAAGTGGTGGCGGGTCCCGTCGATCATCGCCGTGCCACCACCAATGCGATTGATCACCGGGCCGGCAATGGCACCATGATGTGCAGAGTGAGCCAGATAATCCTCCAGACGCTGAAAGCCCAGCACGAGCGGTGACGGGTGACCGTCGAGTCTCAGGTCCTGAAGGCTGGCGCCCCATGACAGAATTCGCGCATGCAAACCACCGCCGGCGATTTCAATCGCACGAACATCTTGATTTTCCGGGAGAATGCTGAAGTGCGAAATCATTCGGCTAGAAAACAGTTTTCTCGGACAAAGGGTAAGAATGCATGTTGCAAGTCCAGAGTAGCCACTATATAGCCAAGGGAACAATATCAAACTGACTTCCGCTTGCTGGTGCCCATGGGCGGGGTCTCATCGCTGGGATGTATCCATGCGCATAGCAGTTATCGGGTCGGGCATCTCCGGCCTTGGCGCCGCCTATCTTTTAAATTCGTCTACTGATGTTCATCTGTTCGAACGCGATGCACGTCTCGGCGGTCACAGTAATACGGTGGATGCTGATTTTGGTGGCACAAAGGTGCCGGTTGATACCGGTTTCATTGTTTTCAATCCGCTGAACTACCCTAATCTTCTGTCGTTGTTCGACCGGCTGGATGTGCCGTGGATCAATACCGACATGAGCTTTTCAGTGTCGTTACGCAATGGCGAATGCGAATATAGCGGTTCGCTTCGCGGGCTGGTGGCACAACCGGCAAATCTAGTGCGGCCCCGCTTCTGGTCGATGATGGGTGATCTGACGCGCTTTTATCGCACGGGATATCATGCTGCCTTCGACGGGCCGGCAAACGAATCCCTCGATGCGTTTATCGACCGCGAAAGCTATAGCGCAGCATTTGTTGAAGACCATTTGCTGCCCATGGGGGCGGCCATCTGGTCCTGCAGCGCGACAACAATGCGGGAATACCCTGTACGGTCGCTGCTGCAATTCATGAACAACCACAAATTGCTGCATTTCTTCAATCGTCCGACATGGCGCACTGTTCAGGGTGGCTCGCGTGAATATGTGAACCGCATAGCCGCGTCGCTGGGTGGTACGGATGGCGGACGAATTCACCTGTCCAGCCGTATCACCGGTATCCGGCGTGATCAGGGTGGTGTCATCCTGTCAATCGACGGTGAGGGCGATGTCTGGTTTGACAAGGTCATCATGGCGGCCCATGCCGACCAGTCGCTGAAACTGATCAATGATGCGACGCAGCAGGAACGCGATATCCTGTCCAGCTTCCGGTTTCAGCCGAACCGGGCTGTCCTGCATTCCGATGCGTCATTGATGCCACAGCGCCGGTCTGCCTGGGGGGCCTGGAACTATATCGGCGAGGGTGGCAGTGATACCGGATTGTGTCTGACCTATTGGATGAACAAGCTGCAATCCATCGACATGGCCTATCCGCTGTATGAAACACTGAACCCGCATCGCGAGCCGCGCGAAGATCTCGTGCATGCCAGCTTCAGCTATGATCACCCGGTTTTTGATGCAAGCGCCATTGCCGCACAAAAGCAGCTCCCGCACATTCAGGGAACAGGAAACCTGTTCTTTGCCGGTGCCTGGACAGGGCATGGTTTTCATGAGGATGGCCTGAAGTCTGCCATTGCGGCGGTGCGCAGCCTCGGGGTGGATATTCCCTGGCATACGCAAGTGCCGGCCTATGATACAACAATGCTGGATAACCCGGACACTGCCCGCGAGATTGCTTGATGACAGCTTGTCACCTGGTGCGATCAACAATCGATCACACGCGCCATGGTTCGCCATCACACTTTCTGTCACGCAAGGGCCTGTCGGTTCTGATCGATCTTGACCGTCTTGATGAGGCTGACACCCAGTCAGCCTTTTTCTCGATTGACCGGTTCAACCTTTTGTCGGTCAAACAATCTGATTACGGCCCGAACTTCAAACGCAAAGGATCTGCTGTCCGGCTTGCGGATTATGCCCGCAAGATGGCTGCCGAGATTTGCCCAGACCGGGATATTGCCTCGGTGCTGCTGCTGACATTTCCGCGTATTCTTGGTGCGGCCTTCAATCCGGTTTCGATCTATGTGCTTCGTGACCGTGATGGGTGTGATCTCATGTATATCTATGAGGTGCGGAATACCTTTGGTGATATGCATTCATATGTTGGCCGCGCTGATGGCGGTGCTGAGTCCGGGAATACTGTTCTTCACGCCGCCAAGATTTTCTACGTCTCTCCGTTCTTTCCTGTCACTGGGGATTACCGGTTGCGGGTACGTGTTTCTGACGCGCCGGATATGCCTGTGCGCGTGTTGATGCGTTACTCGATAGACGGGGCTGTAAAACTGACGGCAACGTTGCGCGGCGTGGCGGAAACCCTTACTAATAGGGCTGTGTTTCGTGCTCTGTTGGCATCAGGGCAGTTTCCGTTACGTCCGCTTGTTTCCATCCACGTAGAGGCGGCGCGTTTATGGCTGAAAAGGGTGCCGTATTTCAGGCGTCCAGTACCGCCACAGCCATGGTCACGCGCCAAAGATACGACTAGCAGGTAAGGTATTTATTATATGGCCGGGTTTTGGGATCGTCGCAAACTCACCCTTCTTCTGTCGATCTTCTCCAAGCTGGAGTATGGGCGTCTTACCGTGACATTGCCCGACGGAGAGGTGCGCGAATTCTCAGGCACAAAAGACGGGCCACACGCCAGTTTGAAGATCAATACCCACGATGCCGTATCGCGCATGCTGCGTGACGGCAAGATGGGGTTTTGCGAGGCAGTGATGGATGGTGCGCTGGAAAGCAGCTCCATGGCAGAACTCATCGAACTTGCGGTCTTGCAAGGCAGCGATCTGGACGCGCGAATGGAAGCCAGCCTGATGCGGCGCGTCGGTCTGAAACTGTATCACCAGTTGCGCAGCAATACACGAAGCGGGTCGGCACGCAACATTGCCCATCACTATGATCTGGGTAACGAGTTTTATGAATCCTGGCTGGATGGCACGATGACTTATTCATCGGCGCTCTATGAAGCCGAGAGCGATGATCTGTCGACAGCGCAGACCAACAAATACCGCCGGTTGGCCGACCTTGCAGATATCCAGCCCGGCGATCATGTGCTGGAAATTGGATGCGGGTGGGGCGGCTTTGCCAAATTTGCCATTGAAGAACGTGATGCGCGGGTGACAGGGATCACCATTTCCAAGGCACAGTATGAATTCGCAACACGCAGACTGGCCGAGGCCGGACTGTCGGATCGGGCCGATGTCCGGCTTGTTGATTACCGCGATGTTGAGGGTACGTTTGATCGTATCGTATCGATCGAAATGTTTGAGGCGGTTGGGCAGGCCTATTGGCAGACCTATTTCGAATCCGTGTCGCGGCTGTTGAAACGTGGTGGGCGGGCCGCCTTGCAGGCGATCACCATTGAAGAACACGCATTCGAAGAATATCGCCAGAATCCCGATTTCATTCAGCGCTATATCTTTCCGGGCGGGATGCTGCCATCCATGCCGCGCCTCGAACAGCCGGTTGCGGCAGCTGGCCTGCAACTGGTGGATGCACGGGGATTTGGTATGGATTACGCGCGCACGCTTGCCGAATGGCGTCACCGCTTCAATGCGGCGTGGCCAGCCTTGTCCAGCGGCAGTTTCGATATCCGTTTCAAGCGCATGTGGGAACTGTATCTGTCATATTGCGAAGGTGGATTTCGTGCTGGCCAGATTGACGTCAAACATCTGCTATTTGAACATCGCCAGGGTAATCAGGCATGACCGATGGTGTTCAAATCCCCGATTTCCTGCCAGAAACCTATTTTTTGCAGCCGCTGTCAGCCTATGGCGTGTTTGTTGACAGGTTTGGTGCCATCCGGCGGCAATTCGAGGTGGACATCACCGGAACCGCGACGGATGACGGTTTCATGCTTGATGAGGCTTTTCTCTATGATGACGGTGAGCGTGAGACGCGCCAGTGGGTTGTCACAAAGACGGGTGACGGCAGCTATCAGGGGCGTTGTGATGACGTTATAGGTCATGCTGAAGGGCATCATGCCGACAATATGCTGCGCTGGCGCTATCGTTTTCGGCTGGCCATGTTTGGCCGCAAGGTCAGCGTGCATTTCGATGATGTTATGGTCGTGCATCAGGGCGGGGTGATGGTGAACCGGGCCATTGTTTCAAAATGGGGGGTGAAGCTTGGTGAGGTGCTTCTCAGCTTCCGCCCGTCCTGACAGCAAACAAGCGCAATATCGGGCGCAAAAGGCTGCGGATCAGCGGCAGTTTTGCCAATAGCTGGCTTGCGCTGTCCCAGTGATCGAAATGCGCAGTGACCATATTGTCAGCGATATGGATTTCGCTCATCCCTTCAAGCGCCAGCGTTGTTCCCGGCCATGTGGCAAGGCGACCGGACATGCGCCAGCGCAGATACACCCGTTCTGACGGGGTGGTGGCCGATGCGGCAATATCGATGATGTGAAATTGCGGGTCTTTGCAGGTCGCGAACATATGCTCGAATATAGCGCGAAATTCGGTCTTTCCGGTTACATCGTTGAACGGATCTGCAAACCGGACATCATCGGAAAGCAGCGCCAGCAGATCGTCGATATTGTCCGGCTGCAACGCGGCAAAGGCCTGCGCATATTTCTGTGCGATGTCCGGTATGGTGTCCTGACCCGATTTGGTGTCCTGATCCGCAGTCATTTGGCGACACCGCCATCTTCTGCATGGGTCGCGTCATGACCGGTGCTTTTGCCGACGATACGAAAGAACCACCGATCCGGCAGCCAGCGCAACAGGCCGATCTTGCGTGTGAATGAGCGTGGAAAATGGATAACAAAATTGTTTGATTTCAATCCATCCAGTATTTCTTCTGCAGCTTTTTCTGAACTGATGATACCTGGCATTTCATAGTCATTGACCATTGTTGCCTCGGTCTCGACAAAGCCGGGGCAAATGACCCGCACATCAATCTGTCTGGGTGCCAGATCAAAGGTGATGGATTCGGCAAGTGAGATCAAGGCTGCTTTTGTCGGGCCATAGGCAGCCGCATTTGGCAGGCCGCGCCATCCGGCAACAGACGATACGATGGCGATCTGCCCGCCGCCTGCCTCACGCATCGATTCAATCACACCGGGCAGCGCGTTCACGACGCCCATATAATTGACGTCCATGTGCCGCCGGTATTCACGCGGGTCAATGTCCAGCGCGTTCTGTGGCGTGTAGATGCCCGCGTTCAGTATGGCGACATCAATCGGGCCGAGGGCCGCACACGCGCTTTTCACGGCGCTGTGCAGCGCATCCGTATCGCTGACATCGGCGGGCAGCGCGTAATACTGGCCTGCAAAATCTGCACCGCGTTCATGCAAGCGTTCGGCGCGGCGCGCGACAGCGCTGACGCTGTGACCTGCCTGAAGAAGCTGTGTCACGAGGGCGGC
>NYTO01000025.1 GCA_002683535.1 SAR116 cluster bacterium | reverse complement strand
CAGTGCGCGGCAAGACTGCCAGCTTCATCGGTGCTGCCTCGGGTGACGAGATTGTCCTGACATCGGGTGCGACGATGGCGCTGAACCTGATTGCCCGCAGCTGGGCAGAGCCACGGCTGCAGCCGGGTGACGAAATTCTGATCAGTATCGCCGATCACCATGCGAATATTGTGCCCTGGCAGCTGGTTGCCGAAAAGACCGGGGCTGTTGTTCGTGCCTTTCCGCTGGAACAGGATGGCACATTCGTGATGCGGCATCTGACTGACATGGTCAGTGACCGCACCCGTATCATTACAATTCCGCATGTCTCGAACGTTCTGGGGACGGTGTTTCCGGTTGCCGAGATAGCTGAAATTGCCCATGACGCAAACGCCCTGCTGGTTGTTGACGGATGCCAGGGGGTTGTTCACATGCCTGTGGATGTGCGCGCGCTTGGTGCTGATTTCTATGTCTTTTCGGCGCATAAACTGTACGGGCCGAACGGGGTCGGGGTGCTGTGGGGACGCAGCGAAATTCTGGCAGAGATGCCGCCATTCCTTGGCGGTGGCGACATGATCGACCGGGTCACGATCGAGAAGACGACATTTGCCGAGGCGCCACTTCGTTTTGAGGCGGGCACGCCGGCAATCGCAGAGACCATCGCCCTTGGCGCCGCAATCGACTATGTGTCGGCGATTGGGATGGATGTGATCCGTGCGCATGAACAATCTGTCCTGAACTATGCGCATCAGCGTCTGTCAGCGGTTGAAGGGCTGAACATCATTGGCACGGCACCCGGCAAGTCGGGGGTTGTATCCTTCACCATGGATTGCGCCCATCCGCATGATATTTCGACAATCATCGATCATGAAGGGGTGGCCATTCGGGCAGGGCATCATTGTGCGCAGCCGCTGATGGACTTCCTCGATCTGCCATCTACCGGACGGGCATCGGTCGGAATCTATACCAAGCCTGAGGAATTTGATGTGCTGGCAGAGGCGCTGGAAAAAGTTCGGCGGATTTTCGGGTAAGGCATGATGAGCGACGAGAACAAAAATCCATATCTGCCGGACGGCCCCGGAAGCCGGCTTGATGATGGCCCCGGCCTTGCCGATTTTCTGCCTGATGTATCTGGTGGCTATAAGGCTATGGCGGGACGTGAACTGAAAGATGNGCCCGGTCCAGCCGACGNGGCAGTGGTTGAAGAGGCACTGCGTACAGTGCATGATCCGGAAATTCCGGTGAACATATTTGATTTGGGTTTGATTTATGATGTCGACCGCAAGCAGAATGGTGATGTGTATATCACCATGTCCCTGACAGCGCCCGGATGCCCTGTTGCCGGTGAGATGCCGGGGCAGGTGGCACGCGCTGTTGCCGATGCCGACGGTGTGGGCGCAGTGACGGTCGAACTTGTGTGGGAACCGGCCTGGTCACCTGACCGGATGAGTGAAGACGCCAAGATGGCGCTTGATATGGGATTTTAGCGTGGCGNATGCCAGCAGCTATGGAGCGATNTTAGCCGATGTTTGAACCAGGCAAACCGATTGTAACCCTGACTGATGCAGCTGCNGCGCAGGTGCGCCGTCTTGTGGATGCTGCTGATGGCGAGATCGAAGGCCTGCGCATCGGGATCAAGACGGCTGGCTGTTCAGGGCTGCAATATGATGTTCAGTACGCAACAGAGGCCAAGCCGTTTGAAGACCGGATCGAAGACAAGGGTGTGACTGTTTTTATCGATCCGACCGCAGTGATGTTTCTTGTCGGATCTGAAATGGATTGGGAAGAGGACAAGTTTGCCTCGCGCTTTGTNTTCAATAATCCGAATGAAGTTGCACGNTGTGGTTGCGGCGAGAGCTTTACCACCGCTGCCCAGGAATAAGGCCTATCGGGGTGCATCGCCGCCCGCTTTGATTGTCTGACAGGTAATATGCGNAACGCTGGACTGAAAAAGACCGCATCATTGATGCAGTCCTTGTGGGGCTATACGGCACCGAAAGGTGACCGGCGGATTCGTCTGCGCATCATGTCAGCGTTCGGCGCGCTGGTGGCCTCGCGCGGTTCCAATATCATCACCCCGCTTCTGTATGGTGCGGCGGTCGANATGGTNAATACCGAGCGTGGCTTTTCGCTGAGCATCCTGCTGGTGCTGATCGCCGGTTATGCGCTGTCACGCCTTGGCCAACAGGTNTTTGCCGAACTGAAGCAATATCTTTTTGCGGCGGTGGCACAGCGTGCTGTGCGCGGCGCGGCGATCAAGGCATTNGAATATATGCACCGCCTGTCGCTGCAATTNCACCTCGACAGGCAGACTGGCGGATTGACCCGGGCCATTGACCGCGGTGCCAAGGGCATTGAATTTCTGCTGACCATCGTCTTTTTCGAGGTGCTGCCCCTGCTGGTGGAGGTGATCCTCGTCAGTGCCATNCTGTGGGCCATGTTCGGCTTTTTCTATGCGGCGGTGACCTTTGTCACGGTNATGGCTTATTGCTATTTCACCATCCGNGTCACCGAGTGGCGGATCAAGTTCCGGCGCGAAATGAACAATGCCGATGAACAGGCAGCAACGCGTGCTGTTGATTCACTTCTGAATTACGAAACTGTCAAATATTTCAATGCAGAAGCGATTGAAACTAATCGTTATGATGAAGCAATGATGCGGTATGAACAAATGGCTGTGCGGTCGCGTACCTCGCTGTCAGTTGTCAATATCGGGCAGGGTGCGATCATCGCAATCGGGTTGATGCTGATGATGAGTATGGCTGGTCTGCATATCCAGCAGGGTCATCTCACAGTTGGTGACTTTGTGGCTGTGAACACCTATCTGCTGCAGCTTTATATGCCGCTGAATTTTCTGGGCTGGGTATATCGTGAACTGCGCCAGGCGCTGGTGGATATGGAGCGGATGTTCGGCCTGCTGGATGAACCTGTCACCATTCGTGACCTAGATGGCGCGCCTGATCTGGATGTAGATGGCGGCAGCATTGTTTTTGACGATGTGCATTTTGCCTATGGCGAACGACATATCCTGAAGGGAGTCAGCTTTACGGTCCCGAAAGGGCGACGCGTCGCCATTGTTGGGCCAAGCGGGTCTGGCAAGACAACCATATCGCGCCTGCTGTTCCGCTTTTATGACCCGCAGCAGGGCGTTGTGCGTATCGACGGCCAGAATCTCAGCGAGGTCACTCAAGGCAGCGTGCGNGCCACGATCGGTGTGGTGCCNCAGGATACAGTGATGTTCAACGCCACGATCGGCTACAATATCGGGTATGGACGGCATGGGGCTTCGCAGGATGAGATCGAGGAAGCGTCGCGNATGGCGGCCATCGACANGTTTATCGGCAATCTTGAATCTGGTTATGACACGGTTGTTGGCGAACGTGGCTTGAAACTGTCCGGCGGTGAAAAGCAGCGTGTAGCCATTGCCCGTGCCATTCTGAAACGCCCGTCGATTTTCCTGTTTGATGAAGCGACGTCTGCGCTGGACAGCCGTACCGAAAAGGAAATCCAGCTGTCGCTTGACGAGGTGTCAAAAGCACGCACGACCCTGGTGATTGCCCACCGCCTGTCAACGGTGATCGATGCTGACGAGATACTGGTGCTGTCTGAAGGACAGGTGGTTGAACGCGGCTCGCATTCGGCATTGCTTGCCATCGACGGTCTGTACAAGCAGATGTGGGACCGGCAGTCACAGGGCTTTGCCGAACCCGGCAAGGATGACGGGAACAGTGCCGATATCCTGCCACTGCCGACAACCCAGCCAGCCGAGTAGCCCTATGTCCCGGACCCTTGCATTTCCGACGGCGCGCACTGCCGGGCTGCCTTGTCTTGGCGGTGAAGACATGTTCGTCACCCATGACGGCAACCGGGTACGTGGTCATCTGTGGCTTGCCGATGCGCAGGCGCGTGGCCGTGTGGTGATCTGTCCCGGCTTTACCGAATTTGCGGAAAAACATAGCCGTGGTGCCGAAATTCTGCATCAGGCAGGCTTTGATCTGCTGATCATAGACTGGCCGGGGCAGGGACGGTCAGGCCATTTCGGACAGCATCCATTAATCGTACACGCCGATGGTTTCGACGGGCATCTGCAGGCGGCAGAAGCGTTGATAGAGGCTGTTGGCTGGGCTGACCAACCTCTTTCGCTGATTGGACATTCGATGGGCGGCCATCTTGCATTGCGGCTGGCCCATCGAAAGATATGCCGGGTCACCGCACTGGTTCTGCTCTCCCCAATGATTTCGCTTCCGGTAAAGCCGTTATGGCTGGGCTGGTTGATTTCACGTCTGGCCATTGCCTGTGGCCAGGCGCAAAAGCCTGCCGCCGGACAGGCACCGCGTCAGCTTGATCATGTACGTCAGCACAAGCCGAACAATGTCCTGACAAGGGATGCTGACAGGTATGAGGAAAATTTTCTGTGGTTTGACGATGAACCATCACTTCGCCGCAGCGGGGCCAGCTGGGGCTGGGTATTTGCGGGCTATGCATCCTGTCTGGGAACAACCATGTCACGGCGCTGGATGGCAGCAATTGACATACCTGTTCTGGCGCTCACCGGGGATGATGAAACCGTTGTGCATAAAGCCTCAACATCGCAAATGCTGCGTGTTTTGCCACAGTGCGAGCATCACGAATATGCCGACGCAAAACACGAGCTGTGCCTCGAAACTGAGGCCGTGCGCAGCGATCTGTGGTCGCGTATTACCAGATTTCTGCCATCAGCCTGATACAGGTGCTGGTGCTGACCGGCCGATCAGTACCCACAGACGCGCCACCAGTGTTGCTGTACCAACCCCAAGCGCAATGGTGACTGTATGCAGGGCTTCATCTGCGCCGCCACCAAGCATTTCAACCAGCACGAATGTTGCGCCCAGCCCGATGCCCCAATAGCAGACAACCACCGCAATCATGCTGGTGCGCACATCCAGCATGCCGCGCAATATGGCAGCAAAGACAATGATGAAGGACATGAATACCGCCACAAGCAGGCCGAGAAGGGCATAACGGTCCAGACGTTCGATCAGCGCCGGATGCGCCTCGTTATCGACAATGAACAGCGTCGGAATATTGATATCGAATCCGATGAAAACGATAGAAACGATCAGCAGATAGAGGCTGGTCACCAGATAGGCTGCACGCAGAATAATTCGTAGCGCGGCGGGCAGGCTGTCTGCATCATCACCCGATTCAAACTGCGATTGCGCCTGTGCCACCCTTTGCACGATGGCCTCTGACAGGCCGACCGGAATCATGACGGCCAGTGCCACCCATTCAAAAATCAGCGCCAAAGCGGCCATGCCCTGAATATCATGCCGCCCGACCATGATGAGCACTCCGGAAAACAAGGTGGAGTCGACGAAAAAGATCAAAGCCACCGCAAGACCGATGCGCGTTGTCTGCTGCATATAGGGGCGTATGCCGGCCCACAGCCTGCCAATAATCCACAGCCTGCCGACAGCAGGGCCGGGGATCAGATAATGCAGGCGAAAGCCGCGCTTCCACAACAGCACGCAGAACCCCAGAAAGATCAGCGTTTCAACGATGCTGGATGCCAGACCGATGCCGGCAATACCCATCGCGGGAACAGACATGCTGCCAAAATCCACACCGAACCCGAGGACGTAATTGAACAGCGCATTCAGCCCCAGCCCGGCAATGCTGAGTTCGATAAAACCGCGGCTGTTGCCGGTGGCGATGATGGCATTGCGTACCGCGATATAGATCATCGAGAGCACCAGTGCGGGCAGGATAAAGGCGATGTAGCGCCAGCATTCGGCAATCAGGTCATGCGGATATGAAAGTGCAATCAGTACGGGCGGGAATGCCAGAAATGTCACCAGCACAACCGCAGCACAAATCAGGGCCAGCACAAGGGTTGCACCGGTTACCCCGTGAAAGGCGGGAAGGTCATTTTCTTCGAAATGGCGTGATGCGATCGGCAGCCCGCCCTGCAGCAATCCCAGCGCCGTGACATAGCATAAAACAAAGTAGGAATTGACCAGCAAAGCCGCCGACAAAGACAGCTCGCCAATCATCCCGAGCATCAGGATATCCGTCAAAAATAATGAAAACAGAATCAATTCGGACACGGCCAGCCTGCCCCCGAAAAGGCTCAACCGCAGCATCTCGTTGCGCAGGCTGGGAATGGTGGTGTCTGGTGGCTGTGTCATGGGATCTATCTGGCGGTCATTCTGTGTGGGAAGGCTATGGACCGAAGGCTGTATAAACCGTCAGATACACCGCATCCGGGTTGATACCACAGGTTAACGTGGTGGGGTTAGGTCCGGAATTGTTCGGCAATGGCCCGGTCAGCCAGCGAATAGCCCTGATCATAAAGCAGACGCAAGGTGATGTCCTGAGCCTGTGCGATGGAAATGGTCTTGATGTTGCGATGTTCGGCACTGTCCGCAGATGCGGCAACTGGCCTGAACTGGGGCTCCAGAACCTCGAGATTGACCTGCGCCGATTCATTCAGCAGCGCGCCGCGCCAGCGACGGGGACGGAACGGTGAAATGGGTGTCAGCGCCATCAGCCCGGCACCAAGTGGTACGACTGGCCCATAGGCTGACAGATTATAGGCAGTCGACCCGACAGGTGTTGCCAGCAGAATGCCATCGCAGACAAGTTCATCCACCTGGTGCTTGCCATCGACTTCTACCCGGATATGCGCCGCGTTATGGGTTTGCCGGATCAGCGACACCTCATTTATGGCCAGCGCGCTGTGTTGTGTGCCATCAGTGGTTTCGGCATGCATGCGCAGCGGATGGATGGGGGCAGTTTCGGCGTCGCGAATACGTTCTATCAACTCTTCCGAGGCGTAATGATTCATCAGAAAGCCCAGCCGCCCGCAATTCAGTCCGAAGACCGGCTTGTCATGGGCCACTGTTTCGTGCAGCACGTGCAGCATATGGCCGTCACCGCCAAGCGCGACAATGCAATCGGCATCGGCAATTTCATGCTGACCATAGCGTTCGACCAGCCGCGCGCGCCGTTCAATGGCACCATCATGGCTGGATGCTGAAAAATGCAGTTTCATCATTCACCTACCGGCCCGACAGTGGCGCCGCCTGCCGTCAGGATAACGGGTTCAG
>NYTO01000024.1 GCA_002683535.1 SAR116 cluster bacterium | reverse complement strand
GCCCGCCAGACTGTCCTGTCGCATCTGCGTGATGCGCCGACCAGTGTTGAAGTTGCGATCATCAGCCGAGACGGTGCTTTGCTTGGACGGGCTGGCAGCTTGTCCCTGCCCATTGAAGGCAAGCCGTAATGGTGTCATCACCTGAAAATCACCGTGAAGGGGNNCCCGCTACCACGCCACATGTAAACAATGGACGGTTGAAAACACTTGTGNTGGCAGGTACNGCCGAGGCACGCGCTGTGGTNGCCATGCTGGCATCCGACCCTGCTTTTATCATCGAGGCATCCCTTGCCGGGGCCACCACTGCNCCGACAAGCCTGTGTGTTCCAACGCATAGNGGCGGGTTTGGCGGGGAAGCGGGACTTGCCAGCTTTTGCCGTGATCACGGAATTGACCTGATCCTTGATGTAACCCATCCCTATGCCACCACGATCAGCGGTAACGCGGCGCAGGCNGCNCAGCGCGCCGGCATTGCCTGTCTGCATTACCAGCGTCCGCCGTGGATGCCGGAACAGGNGGACCGCTGGCAGCATTTTTCATCCTGGCAGGATATGGCTGATGCCATCCCGTCCAACACGAAGGTGTTTCTTGCTGGCGGCACACGGTCGGTCGAGATATTCGAGCGCCGCACNGACATAACTTTGGTCGCGCGGGCATTGAATCTGGCTGACAAGACACCGTNGCCGCAGACNACTTTCATCAATGCCTTGCCGGGGGAAACGATTGAATCTGAATGTGAAATACTAAGAAACCATAATATCCAGTTGATATGTTGTAAAAACTCAGGTGGAAAATCCAGTTTTGCGAAGATTCTGGCGGCGCCGGGAATGCGGGATTGAAGTGTGGATGCTCAATCGCAAACCTGCGGGGTCTTCATTGGATGGAACGGCGCAAAAAGGGATGCCAAGCCCGCANATTCATGACACTGTTGACNGTATCATCAGTGCCGCACGGCAATATGCTGCAGCGAGACNCGATCGGTGATATTTTCAATGTGCTGCCNCCACTGATAAATCGCAGAGCAGGTCGGCACGGGCGAGAGGCAAGAGGAAATAATTATGACAGTTAGTCCGCATTTTGACGTCAGCACCGATGAGGCAGGGGTCGTATGGATCACGATGGATGTCAAGGACAAGTCGGTCAATGTGATGACACAGGCTGTCACCGCCGATTTTTGTGCGATCATCGACAAAATTGCAGCAAACCCGCCTGCCGGGCTGGTGTTCCGGTCTGGCAAGGCGCGTGGCTTCATTTTTGGAGCGGATGTGAATGAATTCGCCGATTTCAAAACGCGTGAGCAAATTGAGGCCCATATCCACCCGGTGCTGCNCTGTTTCCAGCAGATTGAGGACATGCCGTGCCCGACAGTGGTGCTGATTGATGGTATCTGCGTTGGTGGCGGGCTTGAACTGGCCATGGCNTTTAGCCGGATAATCGGCATTGATTCACCCGGCTGTCAGGTTGGCTTTCCAGAGATCAATCTTGGTTTGCTGCCGGGATATGGTGGTTCAGCGCGTGCCTATTCACGCCTTGGCCTTGAAGGGGCGCTGCAGCTTGTCCTGCAGGGCAAGAGCCTGAAGGCGCGTGATGCGCTTGCGCTTGGTGTCATTGATCATCTGGTGGCAGCCCCCTCGGACCTTGCATCGGCCGCGAATGATGTGATGGCTGGCAAAATAGAGCGCAAACCAGCTCGCATGGCCGATGACCCGGCGGCAGTCATTGCCGAAGCGCGGGCAGCTGTTGCCAAACGCGCGCTGCCTGAAACTATGCCGGCACCATTTGCCATTCTTGATCATTATTCAGGCGAAAATATAGACCAGAAAAGCTTGCAGNACAGGGAAACACCGCTGTTTTCTGAACTGATGATGACCCCTGCGTCTGCCGGTCTGCGTCGGACATTCCAACTGAATGATGCGGTCAAGAAAGGAACACGCGGTGAGGGCGCTGTCTCGCACATCCATGTCATTGGCGCCGGTGTGATGGGCGGNGATATTGCCGCCGTCGCCGCGATGAGCGGGTTTGACGTTACCTTGCAGGATTTGTCAGAAGAGGCCATTGCNGGTGCGCTGGCGCGGGCCAGAACATTGTATGAACGGCGGCTGAAAGATCCGGCAAAGGTTGATGCAGCCATGGCACGCCTGTCAGCTGATCCGAAAGGGGACGGCCTTGCTGAGGCCGATTTGATGATTGAGGCGGTGGCCGAAAATCTTGACATAAAGCGCCGCGTTTTCGCCGATGCCGAAGCGCGTATGAAGCCAGATGCGATTATGGCCACAAACACGTCCGCGATCCCGCTTGAAGAGATCGGCACCGCTTTGACCGCGCCAGATCGTCTGATCGGCATGCATTTCTTTAACCCGGTCCCGGTATTGCCGCTGGTCGAGGTGGTCTACACCGATGTCAGCCGGACCGAATTTGTTGACCGCGCGATGGTCGTGTGTGGCGCATTGAAAAAACTGCCGATCCGGTGCAAATCCGCACCCGGCTTTCTGGTGAACAGGGCACTGTTGCCATACATGTTCCACGCAATTGAAGCGATGCTGGACGGCGCTGACCCGGACAAGCTGGATCAGGCGCTGGTCCGGTTTGGAATGCCCATGGGGCCGATCGAACTTTGTGATCAGGTGGGGCTGGATGTTTGCCATGATGCTGGTGTGGTCATCGGCTTGCCGAAGCGCACCGAAAACAAGCTCAAGGCGATGGTGCAGGCAGGTACAATCGGTCGCAAAAGTGGTAGCGGGTTTTATGAGTGGGATGACAAGAAGGCCATCCGTCCGCGGGGCAGCTATGATGCTGACGAGTTGAAGGCAATTGCTGTGAAATTGATGGCTCCGCTGGTGAAGGAATGCCGTGATGCAATCGATGAGGGCGTCGTCGATTCGGTTGATATGGCCGACGCGGCCTGCATCTTTGGCATCGGGTTTCCTGCATTCCGTGGCGGGCCGGTGTTCTGGGATGACCAACAATCTTGACCCCACCTCGAACAAACAATCCTGCTGACAAATCGAGCCAAGACAAAAAGCAGTCGGGTGAAACAGCCGCCGCCCCTTCCGAGGGTATTGGCGATGCAAAGTCAGACCCGGACAGTCAGACAGACCTTACGGCGACGGAACGTGCGCGTGCGGTGCGTGCTGCGCTTGGCTGGATGGTGTTCAGCTGCCTTATGTTTTCGCTGGTGATGGTATCGATCCGCCTGTTTCTGGTGGACCTGCCGTCAGAGCAATCTGTTTTTCTGCGATATCTGATCGGGGCGGGCATGTTGCTGCCCTGGATTGGCCGGTCTGCATTGTGCGTTGTGACATCGCAGGTGCGGGGGCTGATGGCGTTGCGGGCCTTTTTGCATGGCGTCGGGGTCTATACATGGTTTTTCGGTGTGCTGCGCATTCCGCTGGCCGAGGTGAATGCGATGCTGAACCTTGGGCCGGTCTATGCCACGATCGGGGCAGCGCTGTTCATGGGTGAAAAGCTGCGGATCAGGCGCATTGCCGCGATCCTGATTTCGTTCTGCGGCGCGCTTATCATCATCAAGCCCGGCTTTGCAGAGATCAATGTAGGGACCTTTGCTGTATTGATTACCGCGCCATTGTTCGCCGGATCAGACCTGATCGCCAAGCGATTGAAAATTTATCATGATGACAAATTGATCATCTTTTCGCTGTCAGTTGGTATTGCTGCCTTCATGGCCGTGCCGGCGATCAATGTCTGGCAGCCCATTACGTCAATGAACTGGATTGGCATCATGGCCATCAGCATCGCTGCCACGATTGGCCATATTACCCTGATGCGATCTTTCAGAGGGCCGATGTGGGCGGCGCAGACTGGCAAATATATGCAGTTGCTGTTTGTTGTCTTGTTTGGAATTGTGCTGTTTGACGAAGTTCCAGCCATATCGACCCTGATTGGCGCGTTGGTGGTTCTGGGCGCTGTGTCCTATATCGCCGTACGCGAGGGGCGCAGCCGTGATGTGGCCCCTTGATCCTAAACTTGTGTGGTGCGCCTGATGCCCGGATTTGATCTTCTGCACGATACGCCTGTTTACTTTGCCGCAATATGCATCCTGTCTGTGATTGCGGTATCGGTTTCAAAGTCTGGCTTTGGCGGCGCTCTTGGCGCGATGAGCATGCCGATCATGCTTTTCGTGCTGCCGCCAAAAACAGCCCTTGGTGTGTTGTTGCCGCTGTTTCTTCTGACCGATGTGTGGGTGGTCTATCTGTGGCGCAACTGGCTGAACCGCCGGTTTCTGTTGCTCATGTGCGGGTTTGGCATTGTCGGACAGATTGTGGGCTGGCTTCTGTTTGACTATCTCAGCGACAGAATACTGACCGGGTCTATCGGTGTTGTCGGAATGCTGACCGCACTGAATTACGCCCGTCAGATTGTCTTTCTCGATGGTGAGACAGGTGGCGAGACGGCGGCCCGCATGACGCGGCGCATCTGGGTGCGTGCGCCGGCCTGGTGCGGACTTTCGGGTCTGGCCAGCTTTGTGTCCTTGTCGGGTGGCATTCCTGCGCAGATTTTCTTGCTGCCACACGCGCTGGCGCGCCAAAGTTTCGTTGGCACAATGAGTGTCTATTTCTTTGTCATCAATCTGGCCAAGCTGCCATTTTATACCGATCTTGATCTGATCAGCCGTGATACAGCTCTGTTGTCGCTCTGGCTGTTGCCGGTGATCCCGTTCGGGGTCTTTCTTGGGCGATGGCTAAACAAGGTCATGTCGGACAGGATTTTTTATCATTTCAGCCATGCGATCTTGTTCCTGATGAGTGCAAAGCTGATATATGATGCAGTGTAGGAACCATTTGCTCTCGCAACGGAAGGACTGACATGAAACGGTGGCGGCATCTGACGGTGGCACTTGGCATCATGCCAGCTCTGGCAATTTATGTCGGGGTGATGGTCTGGTTGTCGACTTTCATCATGGATATTCATTTTCTGGTCGATCTTGTCTTCTTTGTCATAGCTGGTCTTGCCTGGATTCCGGCGGCCGGTGTCGTTGTTGGCTGGCTGGCGGACCATGAAGCCCACTGACAGCGGACAGGACGACAGTAAACTGGCACAAAGGCCAGCACGTCCGCTGCAACAGGCGCTTGATCTGGCGGCCGTGCTGATGGACGAACACGGGCTTGCGGGGTGGAGTGTCACCCTCGATCATGCGCGTCGCCGTGCCGGCCAGTGTGATTACACAAACAAACGCATCTCGCTCTCGCGGCATTACGTGCGGCATGCAGAAGATTCGCATATCCGTGACACGATCCTGCATGAGATTGCGCATGCGCTGGTTGGCCCAAAACACGGTCATGATGCTGTTTGGCGGCAAAAAGCGCGCGAGATCGGCTGTATGGCAAATCGCTGCCACACGCTGAGTTTTGCTGACGCACCATGGCGCATGCGGTGCCCGAATGGCTGCTTTGAAGTGGACCGCCACCGGCGCAAGCCGGGTCTTGTATGCGCCACCTGTCGTACCCCGGTTGTGTTTGATCCAGCGGTGGCTGCAGACGGGGAAAACTGATGGCAGACGGCCTGCCATCCCGGACCTTGCTGGAGCCAGATAGCACTCGTGCAGTGGCCATCCGCAGCGGGTTGCGCCGGTTGCAGCAGGCACCGCGCGGGATCACAAGTCTGCCGTTCCTTTCGGTCGCCGAGATTGATCTGCTGATTGCCGATGCCAAGGGGGCAAGCTATCGCACCGCAACACCGGAAATTGAGCATCGCGGGCGGCGTGTTCATCAGGATTTCGATGTCTGTTTTCCCGCCCCGCGAACCGGTGCCTTCGCAGCACTTGCAGATTGTCTGGAGACATGCCTGCGCAGCGCCGATGCCGCGACAGGTCTGTTGCCGCAGGGGATAAAACTCAACGATTTTGCCATTCAGCGCTACCCGGCTGGATCGCGCGGCATTGGCATCCATCGTGACGGGCGACGCTATCACGGCATTGTCATCATCATAACACTGGCAGGCATCTCCCGGCTTGCCAGCTGTTCGGACCGTGCTGGTGGTGGTAAACGACGCATCGATGACCGGCCCGGGCGCATTGTGTTGCTGACCGCTTCAGGCTTTGATGGCCGTGATGATGAGAATGTCCGCCCGCTGCATACGGTTGACCAGATCACCGACGGCCGGCTGTCCCTCGGCTTCCGCTATGAACCAGGGGCAACTTGAATGCCGTTTGGATTTTTGCACAAGATTTCCTGAAAGTTTCCTGAGACTGTCTTTGGAATTTCCTTGTAACGATCCGTTACCGTTGGCAGCATAAATATTCGGAGCGCCCGTCCGCTCCCTTTGAGATGGATTTTTCCTGACATGCGATGGGCGCGGCTGCGTGCGTTCCGGCCGGACTGGTCAAAAACTGGTCCGTCTTTCTGCGCAACCGACTAGAGGAGGTGCCCTCTTGTCCAAAAAAGGGAGTGATTAATGGAAATCAGTGTTTCCGGAAAGAATATGGATACAGGCACCGCATTTCAGACACATGCGGAAGACGCTCTTAATGCTGTGGTTGGTAAATATTTTGACAGTGCGGTCAGTGGCAACGTGACTTTGGAAAAAGCTGATTCCGGATTTCGTGTGAAAACACGCGTGGCGCTGTCGCGCCGAATGGAACTTGAGGCAACAGGCTTTGCGCATGAAGCGCATGCCGCCCTTGATGCCGCGATTGAACATGCTGAAAAAAGGCTGCGCCGTCACAAACGCCGCCTGAAGAACCATCGCGGAACCGTTACCGAGGTAGAGGCAAATGACGTGTTCGAAGCCCCGATGATGGTCTATGCCGGTGCCGAACAGCTGGATGAGGCGGCCCTTGATGATAGCAGTGATGCGCTGCCACCTGTTGTTGCCGAGATGGCCTATGACATTGGCATGATGACTGTTGAACAGGCGGTAATGAAGCTGGAGCTGAGCGAGGACAACATGCTGATGTTTCGCAACAGCAGCCATTTTGGACTGAATGTTGTGTATCGTAGGGGTGACGGGTCTATCGGCTGGGTTGATCCGCGCGGTCTGCGCGACATGCACAGCTGACACGGCCTGTTCCGGGCAGCACATCCGGCCAGACTATTTTCCGGCTGACTGATCGCGCCGGGTCCTGACAACGTTGCCCCTGCAACCGTGCGCGCCGGTCAACTGGCGTGTGGTACAACACCGGGACTGACAAGGCTGGCAAACAGCCAGCCCCCACCTTGATCTGTGGCCAATGCTGGATCCATCATGGTCAGGCGCAAAAGTCCGAAATGCGGCACCGGTATGCCGACCACATGCGAAAGTGGTGCGCCAAGGGCATAAGCCATGGCCGCCCGTATCACGCCGCCATGACAGACGACAACCTGTGGCCGTGCTGAAAATTCAGCTTGTCGGTCCTGCATCCATTGATGAACGCGCAACGCCATTTCGGCGAAAGATTCACCATGCGGCGGCTGCGTCTCGGGGGTGACGAACGACCAATTGTGCAACGGGCCATCCGCGACCTGCTGCCAGACCGATGTGATGGGCTGGTCCTGCCAGTCACCAAAATCCATCTCTTGCAGCGCGGGATCAGCTGTGCGACTGGCCGGACTGCACGCACCTGCTATCAGATCAGCTGTTTGCTGCGCACGAAAAAGGGGCGAGACATGCCAGTCCGCACCATCCGGCAGCAGGTCAGTCAAACGGTCCAGCGCATAGGGCATTTCTTCAATCGGCGGGTCGGCAGGCGGCACATGCCCCGGTTGCTTGACGGCGGGTGCATGCCGGATGAAGAAGAAGTCGCATGTATCAGGATGATCGTTCATACGCCGAAAAGACCTTGGCCAAAGTCGGTGAGGGGCAGTTGAACAGAAATCAGAACAGCTGCCAGAAACAGCATTTCACCAAGGATGATGGTTGCGCCCATTACATCGCCGGTCAACCCGCCGACCTGACGCTGCGCCAGCTTTGCGATACCGATCGCCAGGACAAAGCAAAGCAAAGCTGAAAAACATGTGGTTGCCCAGCCAAACAGAAACCCCATCGGCACGCCCCAGATCGCAAGACCGGCCAGCAACCGCAGAATGCCGCCATGACCTGTCAGGCTTGCCAGTTTTGCATGTGGGCTGACGGGTGTGACGGCCAATTGCAGGCTTGGCAGAAACCGGCTGCCGGCATGGGCCAGCGCAATGATCAGAACAAGCGCCGCAGCCCCGAAATGTGCTGTTGCCGCGATCAATAAACCTGTCCGCGCAAGGCTGGCCAGAACAAGCGCCATAACACCATAGCTGCCAATGCGGCTGTCATGCATGATACGGATTTTGGAGTCGGTGTCATGCCCCCCGCCGAAACCGTCGGCCATGTCGGCAAGCCCGTCCTCATGCATCGCACCGGACAGCAACAAACTGGCAAAAATCGCCAGAGCAGCAGCAGCAAGTGGCGGCAATGACAGGGCGACTGCACCGCTGAGCACAAGCCCGGCAGCGCCGCCAATGACCAGTCCCACAACCGGAAAGGCCCATAGCGCCGAAGTGAAATTCGGCGGGTTGTCGGTGGGAAACCGGTACCATCCTGTTGGCAGACGGCTCAACAGCACAAACGCCGCGGCGCAGTCACCGATCAGGGACTGGCGGACCGGCGTTTTGCCAGCTTTGCTCATGATTCCGTGCTGACCCCTGCCTCGGCAAAGGTGGCCATCCCATTATGCGCAGCAAGAGCCGATCTCACAATCATTGTGGCGACGGCTGCGCCGCTGCCCTCGCCAAGGCGCATGCGCAGATCGAAAATGGGCTGTTTGCGCAGTGCTGATGACAGCCGGATATGCCCCGGCTCGGCCGACAGGTGCGAAATCATGCAATGGTCGAGCGCATCAAGCCTGTTACCGGCAGTCAGCGCTGCTGCTGCCGCAGTCGAAATAAAACCATCCAGCATGACCGGAATGGATCGCATCCGTGCTTCCAGAACAGCACCGGCAATCGCAGCAAGTTCCCGCCCGCCATAGGCGGCCAGCAGCGATACCGGATTGTCCAGGCCTTCGCCATGTCGGTCGATTGCCGCCTGCACGATCATGGTCTTGTGATTGACGCCTGCAATATCGAGGCCGGTCCCCGGGCCAACCCAGCCACCTGCATCACCGCCAAAACGGGCCATACTGATCGCAGCGGCACTTGTGGTGTTGCCTATGCCCATCTCGCCGACGACCAAATAGTCACAATTCTTGTCAATTGCTGCTGCACCGGCATTCATGGCGTGGATCACCTCATCAGGGTCCATCGCGGCGGCCTTGGTGAAATCTGTGGTCGGACGTTCCAGATCGAGCGCCGTGACCGACAGTTCAAGTCCCGCTTCTCTGGACAGCTGGTTGATGGCCGCGCCGCCTGCTTCAAAGTTCCAGACCATCTGTTGGGTAACTTCTTGCGGGAAGGGGCTGACACCCTGATTTACAACGCCGTGATTGCCCGCAAAGACGAGGCATTTTCCATGTTTGATCACTGGTTTGATATTGCCTTGCCAGGTGGCCATCCATAGCGCGATCTGTTCAAGCTTGCCAAGCGATCCCGGGGGCTTCGTCAGCTGGTCCTGACGGCTTGCAGCGGCGGCGCGCGCATCACTGTCTGGTGCTGGCAGCTGTTCATAGAGCTCTTGGATATGTGAGGCGGACGAAAAGGAGCGCATGTATACCTACTCAAATCTCGACACGTAAGGTGTGTTGTTGGTCAAAGGTTATGCACTTGTTTTTATCTTTGAAGCAATGCCTGCTAAGACAAAAAACACTTCATGGGCGTCCCCTGCCAGCGCCTGGTTCAGGCGGCCATTGGCATCACGAAACTGGCGTGAAAGTCTGTTGTCGGGAACTATGCCAAGGCCGGTCTCGCAGGCGACAAGAACAATCGTGCCACTGGCCCGTTGCAGGGCTGCCAGCAGCGCTGCCTTTGCTGTGTCGATATCCATTTCTTTCACCAGAAGGTTGGTAACCCACACGCTCAGACAATCTATCAGCAGGACCGAATCCGGTGTATCCGCGCCGGCGATGGCAGCAGCCAGATCGACGGGCGCCTCGACAAGATGCCATTGCGGGCCGCGCCGTTGCTGGTGCAAGGCCACCCGATCAGCCATTTCGTCATCGAATATTTCAGCCGTCGCCACATAGGTGATCGGGCTTGTGCCCGCTTTTTCCAGTGCAAGACCCTCAGCAAAGGCTGATTTGCCAGAACGCGCGCCGCCAATGACGAAATGAAGGGATGCCACGTGACTGTCCTTTGCTGGCTTTGCCCACCGCGCTTTCATAGCAGTTTCACCACATCTTGCCACCTGCAAACTTCAAGGTCCGGCACCTGTGCCTTGTGAAAAAGCCGGTTGAAAAGTGACNGTTTCAGGGCATCAGATGTCATTTTCAGAATGAATGGTCGGGANAAGGCTGTTACCGTCANCCCTATAGTGTGGGAGNATCGCATGACAGACAANCAGCANCCGGTGCCAGATTCTCAAGAANCAGTGNCACGTGGTGGCCGGCGTCGGCGCGGCGNGCGGGGCGGNCAGAAGGCGCCATTCCTGTCTGGTCAGCTGGAATGGGGTGCCGCNANCTTTCTGGATGTACCCACCGAACCCATATCCGAGGATGCTGTCGAGGCCATTCACAATGCCAGCATGACGGTCCTGGAAGATATCGGCATTCTGTTTATGAATGATGAAGCGTTGGCGATTTTAAGCGATGCCGGTTGTGATGTGGATATGGACAGCCAGCGCGTGCGTATGGACCGGGATTTCGTGATGCAGGCCGTCGCCCGGGCACCCTCGCAGTTTACGATCACGCCGCGCAATCCCGACCGGCAGATCAGCTTTGGGGGACGACATTTCAATTTTGGACAGGTTGCATCTGCACCAAACGTGATGGATATGGATGCAGGTCGCCGTACCGGTACACGCGCCGATTTCCAGAACTTTTTACGCCTGTCGCAATCTTTCAACTGCATCCATTTCAACAGTGGCTATCCGGTTGAACCGATCGATATTCACGCATCGGTGCGCCATCTTGATGCGATCGGGGACATGCTGACCTTGACCGACAAGGTGGTGCATGCCTATTCGCTTGGCCCTGAACGGATTGAAGATGCCATGGAGATGATCCGCATCGCCGCCGGTCTTGATGCGGCGGCCTTTGAATCGCGGGCGCACATGTTCACCAATATCAACTCCTCATCTCCGTTGAAACATGACTGGCCGATGCTGGATGGNGCCATGCGNGCTGCGCGGCGGGGGCAGGCTGTTGTTGTTACCCCCTTTNCGCTGGCAGGTGCNATGGCNCCGGTGACGCTGGCCGGTGCCATCACGCAGCAAAATGCCGAAGGGCTGGCGGCGATTGCCCTGTTGCAGCAGGTCCGCCCCGGGACGCCCGTGGTCTATGGCGCGTTCACCAGCAATGTGGACATGAAGTCAGGCGCNCCGGCCTTTGGCACACCGGAATATGTCAAGGCCATGCAGATGTCTGGCCAGATGGCACGGCGCTATGGGCTGCCGCTGCGGGCATCAAATGCCAACGCTGCGAATGCGCCAGATGCGCAGGCGATGTGGGAATCAGTATTGTCGCTACAGGGCAGCCTGTCCGGACATGCCAACATGATCTATCACGCTGCCGGATGGATGGAAGGNGGCCTGTCAGCAAGTTTTGAGAAATTCGTGATTGATTGCGAAGTNTTGCAACAGCTGCTGTATGGCCATCGGCCTGTTCCGGTCAGCCAGGATGATCTGGCGCTGGATGCCATTGCCGAGGTTGGCCCTTCGGGACATTTTTTTGGTGCTGATCACACGCAGTCCCGTTATCGCGACGCGTTTTATGCACCGCTGCTGTCAGACTGGCGCAATTTTGAAAGCTGGCAGGAAGACGGGGCAGTCTGGACGCATGATCGCGCAAACGCTGCGTGGAAGGCCATTCTTGATGAATATGANGCCCCGTCACTTGATGCCTCTGTTGCNGAGGANCTGGCCGATTTCATCGCGCGNCGCAAGCATGAAGGTGGTGCCCCGACCGATTTCTAGCCGGGTGAAACCCGCTGGCTATGACAGCCAATCAACCGGGTCTAGAACAAGGCACCTGCCGCCAGCGCCCTGGTGAACATGGCTTCATCAGCATTGCCGCCAGAAATGACCGCGATGGCGCATTGCGTNTCCTTTGGCAGGCGACCATCCAGCGCCGCTGCCAGCGCCACTGATCCGCCCGGTTCTGCCACCAGTTTAAGATGTTTGAAGGCGGTTGCCATTGTCTGCAGGACAAGATGGTCACTGACGGCAAAGCCGCCGGCCAGCATTCGGCTGTTGATGGAAAAAGTTATCTCGCCCGGTTGCGGCGTGACGATNGCATCACAGATTGAACGATTTTCGGCAGACACAGTCTCGCGGATGCCGCTGGCAAGTGATCGTATGGTGTCATCAAAATCTTCCGGTTCGGCGGCCCATATCGCGGTATCCGGCATCAGCGCCCTGATCGCAAGGCCGGCACCGGCAATCAGGCCGCCGCCGCCACAGCAGCAGGTGACATGATCGGGAACGATACCGCGTTCTGCACATTGCTCGGCAATTTCCAGCCCCATTGTACCCTGACCGGCGATAACGCGCGCGTCTTCATATGGTTTGATCAGGGCGGCACCGGTTTCCGCAGCGATGGCATTGCCGATATCTTCCCGGTTTTCGCTGTAGCGGTCATAGGTAACAACATCTGCGCCATAGGCCCGGGTGCCTTCAATCTTCATGGTCGGCGCATCTTCGGGCATAACNATTGTNGCGTTCANGCCGCGAAGCCGTGCTGCCCGCGCCACTGCCTGCGCGTGGTTGCCACTNGAAAAAGCCACAACATCGGTGACGTCATCATCAAGGCTCATCACCGCATTGGTTGCGCCCCGCAGCTTGAAAGACCCGGTATGTTGCAGACATTCAGGCTTTACCAGCAGCCGAAAACCCAGCGCATCATTCAACCGNGGTGATTCCAGCAACGGCGTGCGTACGATATAGGGAGCAATCCTGTNAGCTGCCGCGCGGATGGTGTCGATGTCGANGCTGTTGGCAATCTCGNCNGCAGTCATCTCGGCAGTATTGTGCAGATCGTTCATCATCTCGTCCATTGCGGGTAAAAAANGAGACGCAAGCTTACATGCTGCGGGCGATGTTCAGCAAGCGGCGGGCAATCATAAAGCATACTTGTGTTTGTCAGGCCACGCGCCTATTTTGACCGCCTTGAGGACGAAGTGGACACAATCATGACNACCGATNCGCACACACCGCGCTTTCGCGGCTCGTATACCGCTNTGATCACGCCATTTGCCAATGGCGGTATCGACGAGGCTGCGTTCCGAAAACTGGTTGATTTCCAGAACGACAGCGGTACGCACGGCTTGGTACCGGTGGGTACAACCGGTGAATCGCCAACCCTGACGCATGAAGAACATGACCGCGTTGTTGAACTCTGCATTGAACAGGCGGCTGGCCGGGTGCCAGTCATTGCTGGTGCCGGATCAAACAGCACGGCAGAAGCCGTGCGCCTTGCCAAGCGGGGGGCAGACGCCGGTGCGGATGGTGTGCTGATTGTCAGCCCGTATTACAACAAGCCGACCCAGGAAGGCCTGTTCAGGCATTTTGGCACGGTGGCCGAGGCTGTTGATGTGCCGGTCATTGTCTATGACATCCCCGGGCGTTCCATTGTTCGTGTGGATGACGACACGCTGGTGCGGCTGAACAAGGCGTATGGCAATATTTGCGGAATCAAGGATGCCACCTCCGAAGTTGGCCGTCCGCCGCGTATTTCAAACGCACTGGGTGCGGGCTTTGCCCAACTTTCGGGCGAGGATGCGACGACGTTGCCTTATCTGGCTGGCGGCGGGCACGGGGCCATTTCGGTCACCTCCAACATTGCGCCGCGGGCGATGGCCGATATGCACAATGCGTGGCAGGCAGGTGATATTGCCACCGCGCAGGATATCAACGCTCGCATGATTGACCTGCATGACGCGATGTTCTGCGAGGCCAGCCCCGGACCTGTCAAATATGCAGCAAGTCTTTTGGGGATTTGCGGCGCTGAAACACGGCTTCCTTTGTGCGAGATTGCTGACAGCAGCAAGGCCCGGGTCGAGGCCGCGTTGCGCGGTGCCGGGCTGATCAACTAGCGCCGCCCCGGTATTTGCCGGGCGCGTCCGGAGAACAGACCCATGGCCAAGGGACATATTACGACCGGACGCGTTGCCGAAAATCGCAGGGCACGTCACGAGTATGAGATTCAGGAACAGATCGAGGCTGGCCTTGTCCTGCGCGGCAGCGAGGTAAAGTCGCTGCGCACCGGGCGTGCGACAATTGCCGAATCCTATGCGGGTGAGGACAGGGGCCGTCTGATGCTGTTCAATGCCAACATTCCGATCTATGAGGCGGCACGTGACAATCATGAACCGCGGCGTCCGCGCGAATTGCTGGTCAAGGCACGTGAACGTAACAAGCTGCTGGGCCTGATTCGGCGGGAAGGCATGACACTTGTTCCGCTGATATTGTATTTCAATGATCGTGGTGTTGCCAAAATCCAGATCGGCCTTGCCAAGGGGCGGCGCAAGCAGGACAAGCGTCAGGCCTCGAAGGACCGTGACTGGGGCCGTGAAAAGGCCCGTCTTCTGCGCGGCAAAAACTAGGGTTTTGATCCGGCATCAAATACCGGTTGCAGTGCTGGCCATCACCCATGTTCAGGCTGGCGTTGCGAACAGGTCGATGGCCTCTTCAAACATGGCGTCGGTCAACCTGCCGGTTTGCGTATTATAGCGCGAACAATGGTATGAGCTGACAAGGCGCAAGCTGCGCGTGCCATAATCCACCATATGCATGCCGGCATGCCGAAAGGGCACAGATGACGGGCGCTGGTCAAGACAGCGCAAAGCGGCGTCATGCGCCTGTCGGCCAAGTACCAGAATGGCGCCAAGATGAGGCATCGCATCAATCTCGCGTGTCAAAAAATAGCGGCAGTTGGCCAGTTCTGCGCCAATTGGTTTGTTGTCAGGTGGCAGGCAGCGCACTGCATTGGTA
>NYTO01000023.1 GCA_002683535.1 SAR116 cluster bacterium | reverse complement strand
GTCAGGTTTTGGCCCTTGGGAATTTTCTGGACTGTCTCATGACGTTCAACGACGATGCTGCGGACACCATTGATCGCAAGGTCAACAGCAAGGCCTACACCGACGGGGCCGCCACCAATAATAACAACATCAGCCTTCATGAGCTTCGGGTCGATCAGGCACACGGCTAGGAACTCGCTTCATTCCTACATCGTGAAACTGATTTATCATAAACACAACAGGTTAAAAGAGTTCGTGATACTCGGCTGGCGCGCTGGAATGTTCGCGCATCATATTGAAGGCACGCGCGCCGTCGCCGGCTTCAATGGCTTTTTTGATGATCAGGTGCTGGCTGTGACTGACAATGATCCGGTTCAGCGACCAGTTGACCCGACTGCTTGCCAGCACTTCGCCAATACCGCTTTCAGGCATCACCTTCAGTCGGCGCAGGCAGTCCTCGATAAACGGGTTGTCGCTTCCCTGCATGATTGTCCGGTGAAAGATCAGGTTGGCAACAGCAAACGCCTCGATTGCCTCGTTGTCGATGATACTCCGGGTGATGATGGCACCTGTGGCCTCGACAGACTTGTCAAGCCGCTCTCTGTTTAGCGATGACAATCCGTTGCGGGCCAGCCGCTGGGCGGCGAGTCCTTCCAGTACGCCGCGAACCTCGGTGGCGTGAACATGTGCTTCTTCACTGAACAGCCTTGCTCTATAGCCCCGCCCCTCAAGCTTGACCAGCATCCCTTCGGCATGGAGAAGTTTGAGTGCCATGCGAACCGGCGTTCGCGATGCGCCCAGTTTTCTGCTGAGATTGCTTTCAGTTATCCGTTCATCTTCGTCAAACCGACTTTCAACAATCATCCGGCGGATGGCATCAGCGACAGCTTCCTCGCTGTTGGCCTGACGGGAATGTGATGGCGCGTTGTCCATATGCCGTCCTTCTCTTTGGCGATTCGGCACTTATTGGTTTCAATCAAAATTAATCAGTATAAATATGAATTCATTATATTCCATAATTCCACATTTATCACCATTAAAGGGCATTTTTGAATTCAAATTATGAAAAAATGCATTCAAAAATAAGGTCGGCAGCAATTTTCTTTGCGGGGATCAAATTGTTACCTAAGGTTTTTCGTGTGTGATCACGACAGGACAGCTCGGACAGTACCGGGCGACTGGTAATTATCTTTGGAGGAAAATTATGTTGAAAACTGTCTTCAAGGGTGTAGCGACTGCCTCAGTTGCCTCGCTCCTTGCATTTTCTGCGCAGGCGGCGGATGTGATTAAGCTTGGCGCTGTCGCGCCGAAGTCCGGCCCGCTTGCTGGTGGTGCAACCGTTACCCAGTGGCCAAATGTCGAGCTGTGGTCAAAGCAGGTCAACGCNCGCGGCGGTCTGGATGTTGGTGGCAAGAAGATGATGATCGAAGTCATTGAATATGACGACAAGACCAATCCGGGTGAGCATATCAAGGCCGCCCAGCGTCTGGCCGAGGTCGACAAGGTTGATTTCATCNTCGCGCCCTATGGGACAGGCTTCAATCTGGCTGCCGCTCCGATCTATGCCAAATACAACTATCCGCACATTGCTGTGTCGGCCATTTCAGACAAGATGCCCGANCTGACAGCGCGTTATGACAATCTTTTCTTCACTCTCGGCAACACGACGTCATTCACTGAATCTGTGATCGATATCCTTGATGACATGCGCGCGGCCGGCACGATTGGCAACCGCGTCGCCATGGTCAATGTGGCTGACGCCTTTGGTATCGAACTTGCCGAAGCTGCACGTCCGCGCCTTGAAGAGGCTGGCTATGACATCGTCTATGACAAGTCATATCCGCTTGGCACGCCTGACCTGTCACCCATCATCAAGGGTGCCAAGGACAGCAACCCGGATGCGTTCATCGCATGGTCCTATCCGCCGGATACATTNGGCCTGACCGAGCAGGCGATCATCCAGGATCTGGATGTGAAGATGTANTACACAGCGGTGGCGACCTGTTTCCCAGCTTTTNGTGGGAAGTTCGGTTCGAAGATCGACGGTGTTTTCGGTGCTGGTGGTGTGAACCAGGATTCACCAAAGATACAGGAATATTTCAAGGCACATAAGGAAATCACCGGCAAGGTTGCCGATGGGTGGGCGTCTGCCAATACGTATGTATCTCTGGAAATTCTTGGCCAGGCGATTGAAGGTGCAGGCACCATCGATCGGGCAACTGTCACCCAGTATATCAAGGACAACAGCTTTGACACGATCATGGGTACGATCAGTTTCGACAACCAGATTTCCAACAAATACTGGACTGTCGGNCANTGGCAGGATGGNAAATTCCGTGGNGTGAAGTCCTCGCAGATGGATGGTGCTGCGACGATTGTGGCCAAAGACGGCTGGAACTGACCAGGACATACAGCGAAGCCGGCCGCCATCAGGGTGGCCGACTTCCACTTCATTTATTTTTCCCATGCTTTCCGTGTGAACGCGTTCAGGTGCGTGCCTGAACTAACGGGTTTGTCATCATGGGGTGAGGCGAGATGGACATAATCATCACAGGGCTGTTGTTGGGCGGGACCTATGCGCTGATCGCGTTNGGTCTGAACCTGCAATATGGCGTCGCCAGAATCATGAACCTTGCNAATGGCGAGTTTCTGGTGATTGGTGCCTTGGCGGCCTTCTGGATATTCGTCGCTGATGCGATCAGCCCGATCATGACAATGCTGATCGTTGCACCGCTGGCTTTCTTTGGTAACTGGNTGATCTACCAGGTTCTGCTGCGTCCNCTGGTGCGCCGTGCGAAAAACCAGGGACAGCTGGAAGTTGATTCTATCCTTGCCACATTCGGGATGAGCTTTGNCCTTGTCGGCGTCATGGTGTCGATCCATGGAGAGTATTTCACTTATTCCTATCTTGCCGAGCCGTTCGAGATCATTGGCGAAACGTTTGCGTTGAACCGTATCGTGGCCTTTTGCTTTGCCGTGTTGATTGGCGGGGNGCTGTGGTTCTGGCTTTATTTCACCAGGCCGGGCATGGCGATCCGGGCGGTTTCGGTCAGCACCGAGGCCAGTGGCCTTGTTGGCATCAATGTGCCGAAGATGTCAGCACTTGCCTTTGCGCTTGGCGGCGCTGTCACAACCATGGGCGGAACGCTGATCTCGACATTTATAACGCTTGATGCCTCTGTCGGTGTGATTTTCACAATGAAGGCGNTGATCATCATCATCATGGGTGGTGTAGGCGACATTCGCGGNGCCATCATCGCGGCATTGATCCTTGGTCTTATCGAAACCACTGTGGCGCGCCTGATTGATCCCGGNCTGACACTTGCGGCTGCCTATGCCATTTTTGTGCTGGTTCTGCTGTTTCGTCCGCAAGGACTGTTCGGAAGGAAGCCGTCATGAACCGCGATGCAAATATCTCGTCGCTTNTTTGGGCCGGTGTGTTGCTGCTGGTGGCNGCCTGCGTGCCGCTGGTGGCGAATGGCTACTGGATGTCAATTGCCCTGACCATCGCCATGTTCACTGTGCTGTCGACAAGCTGGGCACTGTTTTCTGGACCAACGCATTACATATCGCTGGCAACGGCGGCCTTTTTCGGGGTTGGTGGATATCTGGTTGGCACCGGCATGTCAGATTATAACCAGGGCTTCTGGACAATGGTTGTTATCGCGCCGCTGGTTGGCGCTGTATTGGCATTCCTGATCGGCATTGCCACGCTGCGCCTGTCCGGGGTGTATTTCGTAATCTTCACGCTGGGGTTGGCCGAGATGATCCGCACGCTCGTTTCGTGGATCCAGAACAACTTTACCGGCTCCCGCGGGCTGTATGTCCTGACCGATCTTACCGAGACGGACATTTATCTCTATCTGATTATCCTTGCCGCGGTTGTCTATCTGGTTGGCTGGTGGGTTAACCGCTCGCGGCTTGGATTCGCGCTGCGAATTATAGGTAATGATGAAACAGTGGCGCGCCATGTAGGCATCAACACGGCGATGTCGAAGGTTATCCTGTTTACCTTTTCAGGCTTTGTTGCGGCGCTTGTCGGTGCACTGATAGCGCCTCGTTATACCTATATCGAGCCGAATGGCGTGTTCTCGCCTGAACTGTCTTTCATTGTTGTGATCATGGCGCTGCTCGGTGGCACCGGACGTTTGTGGGGGCCAATTGTCGGGGTGATCCCGTTTGCCCTGCTTCAGGAATTCATCAACGCCAATTATTCCAATTACTCGACGCTGGTGCTTGGCATCGCCTTTCTGGTGATCGTCTATTTCCTGCCGCATGGAGTTGTCGGGCGGATTGAACAAGCCGTCTCAAGGCGGAGGCGGTCGACATGGTAGCAACGGTTCTCAGTGTGGCAAATGCCACCAAACGGTTCGGCGGCCTCGTTGCTGTCAACAACCTGTCATTCGAGGTGAACCGCAATGAGGTGATGGGGATCATCGGTCCGAACGGCTCTGGCAAGACCACGATGATGAACCTGATTTCCGGTGCATTGCGCATGAGCGAAGGCTCCATAAGCTTTGAAGGCAGATTTATCGGCTCGCAGAAACCCAACCAGATTAACCAGCGCGGCATTTCACGCACCTTCCAGATGGTGCGCGTGTTGCCGGGGTTGAGTGTGGCCGAAAACTGTATTGCCGGCATGGCCTTTGGGCCGCGCCGCATGTGGGGCGAAGAGGCGCGCTATGAAGCCGGCAAACTGCTTGAGCGTGTGGGGCTGGCAAAGCAAGACTCCCAGCCCATCGGGTCATTGACATATATTGACCAGAAACGCCTGGAACTGGCGCGCGCATTGGCGGCAGATCCAAAGCTGCTGTTGCTTGATGAATGGCTTGCCGGCTTGAACCCGACAGAACTGCAAGAGGGAATAGAACTGATTCACTCGCTGCGCGAGGACGGCATTACCATCATTCTTGTCGAGCATGTCATGGATGCCATTCGCATGCTGTGCGATCGCTGTGTCGTGATGGCGGCCGGAAGCAAGATCGCCGAAGGAACGCCAGATGACGTTCTGGCCAATCCCGAGGTTATCAAGGTCTATATCGGNGAGGATGTCTGANGCTGAAGGTGGAACATCTTTCAGTTGCCTATGGTCAGCACCGCGCGCTTGATGATGTGTCGGTGCAGATTGCGAAGGGCGAAGTTGTTGTCATTCTGGGCGCGAATGGTGCCGGAAAATCATCACTTCTGCGCGCCATAGCCGGGCTTTCAAAAGGACATTGCGANGGTGACATAAATTTTGACGGTGGATCGCTTANGGGCGTGTCACCGGACNAAATTGTTACCGGCGGTATCGCCCTTGTGCCGGAAGGCCGTGCAATCTTTGGCGACCTCAATGTCGAGGAAAACCTGCGCCTTGGTGCCTATAATGACCGCGCCCGTGCCAACGAGATGGCCAATCTCGACCGGGTGCTGACCCTGTTCCCGAAATTGCGTGACCGGCGCAAGCAGATCACCCGCACCATGTCGGGTGGTGAGCAGCAGATGGTGGCCATCGGCCGGGCGCTGATGTCAGACCCGTCGATCCTGATGCTTGACGAACCCTCGCTTGGCCTCTCGCCGCTGCTCAGCAAAGAGCTGTTTCAGGCTCTGGGCAGCATTCGCGAAACCGGCCTCGGTGTGCTGGTGGTTGAACAGAACGCAAAGCTGTCACTTGCCATTGCCGATCGNGGCTACCTGATCGAGAACGGTCACATNGTGGGTGCGAATGATGCCGCAAGCCTGGCGGCGGACCCGGCTGTCCAGGCGGCCTATCTGGGCGGAAAGCCCAAAGGTGCCGGTACACTGGCACCAAGACCCGGTGCAGCTTCGGCGAAACAGGAAAGTGTGGCATCACCACCCGCGACGGGAACGGGGCGTGTCTATGTTACACCTGCCGGCCTTTCTGGTGGGGCGGNCGCTGCTGGTTCGTTGATCGGGGAAGATATGGAAAATCTGCTCGGGCGGGCAAATTCGGCTGCCCGGCCCCGGTCGACGCTTGGGGTTTCGCAACCGGNTGGNGCCAGGCAGGGACCGAAGATCATTGAAATTGTNCCAGAACCGGANNTGGACATATCGGCACCGTTACCGATAGCAGGCTCTGGCCATGGCACAGCTGGTGGCGATGGGCGGATTGAGGCGATGCTTGCCGATTTTGAGGCTGCAGCTCAGAAAGCCCGGCAGCCACGGCGTAATGGCGGAAACAAGGCACCTGTCAAGGACAGTGCGCAGGGCAATGAGCAGCCCGTCGCCCTGCCGGAGATTCAGGTGTTCCGCAAGGCCAAAATCGAGGTGTTCAGGCGTGACAAGAATGGCGCGCTGGTGAAAGCAGGGGAGGCGTAGATGGCTCGTTCCTTCGACAATTTGTATATCGGTGGGTCATGGGTTCCTGCAGGTGCCGCATTTGACGATCTGAACCCGGCGGACGGGTCTGTCTGGGCGCGCGTTGCGGATGGTAATGGTGGCATGGCCACCCANGCCATTGAATCTGCCCAGGCAGCGTTTCCCCGNTGGTCGGGCCTGAACTACAACGAGCGTGCCCATTACATGCTGAAAGTTGCAGACGAGTTTGAGCGNCGCCGCGAGGATCTGGTTGCCGCGCTGCAGGGCGAGGGTGGAGGCTGGTTTGGCAAGGGGATGTTTGAATCCGGGTATGTGCCGGAGGTGTTCCGCGCAGCCGCCGCAATGACCTACAATTCCATCGGTGAGGTCATGCCATCGGATTATGGGAAAGTGTCGATGGCAATGCGTCGGCCAATAGGTGTGGTGACGGTGATTTCGCCGTGGAATTTCCCGACGCTGCTGACAGCGCGTGGTCTGGCNTTCCCGATTGCGGCAGGCAANTGTGTTGTGCTCAAGCCGTCNGAGGAGACACCCTNTACAGGCGGTATGATATTTGCCGAGATTTTCGAGGCTGCCGGCGTGCCACCCGGCGTGCTGAATGTGGTCACCTGTTCACGTGAAAATGTGCCTGCGGTCGGCGACATAATTGTCGAGCATCCGCTGATCAAGGGAATCAGCTTTACTGGCTCGACCCCTGTGGGACGGGTGATTGCAGCCAAGGCAGGGGCGCATCTGAAGAAATGCTGTGTCGAACTTGGTGGCAAGGACGCCCTGATCATCTGCGACGATGCTGATATGGACAGGGCAACCGCAGCGGCCAATTTCGGCAGCTTCATGCATCAGGGCCAGATCTGCATGTCGGTCGAGAAAATCCTTGTCCAGGAATCGGTGTATGATGAGTTTCTGTCCCGTTTTGCCGCGCGCGCGGCAAAGCTGAAAGTTGGCGATCCAAGCGCTGACAATGAACATGTCATTGGTCCGCTGATCAATGACAAGCAGGCTGGCAAAGTCAGGGAACAGATCGAGGACGCGGTCGCGAAGGGTGCCAAGGTTGTGATTGGCGGCGGGGTTGACGGCCGCTTTGTCGAGCCCACGATCCTGACCGGCGTTACCCCCGACATGAAGGTCTATGCAGAGGAAACCTTCGGCCCGGTGGTGCCGGTGATACCATACCGCACTGACAGCGAAGCCATCGCTATCGCCAATGATAGTGAATATGGCCTGTCATCGGGCGTGATCACACGCGATGAATCGCGCGGTCTGGCAATCGCCGCTGCGCTGGAGACAGGCATGTGTCACATAAATTGCAGCTCGGTGAATGACGAGCCGCATGTGCCGTTTGGCGGATCAAAATCATCTGGAGTCGGACGGCATGGTGGACGCTGGTCGACCGAGACGTTCACCGAAACAAGGTGGGTGACTCTGGAACGTGGCGGGCGTGGCTTCCCGCCGGTGTTCTAGGCGCAGGGGAGGAAAGAGGATGCAGGACACAGACTGGGCATCACGAGACTGGACCTATGGCAAGATACTCCGCGACAAGACGATCGTGGTGACTGGCTGTTCGTCGGGGATCGGGCGCGACACGGCAAAGCTGATCAAGCATCTCGGTGGTGATGTCATCGGCGTCGACCGCAACAAGACAGAGGATTATGTCGATGAGCTGTATCTCGCCGATATGTCTGACAGACGTACCATCAAGGCGTTGGTGAATGCGCTTCCTGGCCGCATTGACGGGATTGCGAATATTGCCGGACTGCCGCCAACCGCGCCGGCAGATCTGGTGATAAAGGTGAATCTGGTCGGGTTGAAATATTTCACAGAGCTGATGGTGCCCAAACTGAATGACAATGCCTCGATTGTGAATCTTGCTTCGCTTGCCGGCTTTGGCTGGCCGAATGAGCTGGAGGCGATCAAGGCGTCCGAACATCTCGCATTCGAGGATGTCGAACGCTTCATGCATGATCACAGGATCAGCAATGAGGGGGGGAGAAGCTATTTCTTCAGCAAGGAAGCCCTTGTTGTCTGGACGAAGAAGAATCGCTGGACATGGCGTGATCGCGGCATTCGCATGAACGCTGTCAGCCCGGGGCCGGTCGAGACGCCGATCCTTGCAGATTTCGTGAAAACCCTTGGTGCCCGCGCCGAGGAAGACATGTCGGTCAATGATCGCCCCGGCAGACCCGATGATATCGCGCCTGTCGTCTGCTTTCTGCTGTCCGATATGACCCACTGGTTCCGTGGGGCCAACCTGATGCTTGATGGTGGAATGTCCTCGCACATCTACCAGAACATCCACCAATTCTAACCCGAGAAGGAGAGAATGTGATGTCCGCTACATCGATTATTCTTCTGGTCATAGCCCTTGTCGTCATCCTGGTTGTGGTTGCGGCGTGGCTATATGAACGCGCGTCACGCGAAGTGTCGCTGGTACGCACAGGTCTTGGAGGACGCAAGGTCGTCCTTGATGGTGGGGTGATCGTTCTGCCCTATTTTCACAAGGTCAGCCGCGTCAACATGCAGACCATGCGGCTTGAAGTGAGCCGGCATGGTGAGCAGGCGCTGATCACCAAGGACAGACTTCGTGTCGATGTCGGCGTCGAGTTCTATGTGTCGGTGGAACCAACCGAGGATTCGATTGCCAGAGCCTCCCAGACGCTTGGCAGCCGCACATTTGAAGCCGACAAGCTTCGTGACCTCATAGAAGGTAAACTTCTCGATACGTTGCGCTCGGTGGCCGCGCAACAGACCATGGACAACCTGCATGAGGGCCGTGGTGCTTTCGTGAAAGAGGTGAAGTCGGCCCTGACCGAGGAAATCCGGAGGAATGGTCTCGAGCTTGAATCTGTATCGTTGACAGCTCTCGACCAGACACCGTTTACCGCGCTCGACGAAAACAACGCCTTCAACGCCGTTGGCATGCGCAAGCTTGCAGAGGTGATTGCAAACTCCAAGAAAGAACGTGCCACGATCGATGCTGATGCAGAGGTGTCGGTGCGGCGCTCGGCCATGGAAGCGGCGAAGCGGACGCTGCAGATTGATCTCGAGGAACAGGAAGCGCAGATAGAGCAGGTGAAGACGCTGGAATCGCTTCGCGCCGCACAGCTTGCGCAAATAGCGGCAAGCAAAGCGGAATCTGAAATCGCGGCAAACGCAGCCAAAATCGAAATGGAGAAATCCATTCGTGCCAGCGATATCCGACGTGAGGAGGAGATTACCAAGGCTGAGATTGCGCAGCGACTGGCTGTCGAAACGGCCGAACAGCAACGCAATATCACACTTCGCAAGCAAAGCATGGACGAGGCCAAGGCTGAGGCTGCTGCCAGCGGTGCCCGCGCCGAAGCAGTGAAGGCTGCCGAGGATGTCGAGACAGCAAAGGCAATTGCAGCAGCCGAGCGTGGAAAAAGCCTTGATCTGATCAGTGCCGAGAAGGAAAGCCAAGTGCATGGGCTTCGCAAGCAGCATGCTGCTGACACCGAAGCAGACACCATGGTCAAGCTTGCNGGNGCCCGCCTAAAAACAGCACAGTCAGATGCCGATGCAGAGAAAGCAAGGCTGTCTGCGATGGCCGAAGAAATGGCGATGAAAGCGCAGAATGCCCGCGCNATGAACGAGGCGGAGAACACCATGTCGCCTGAAGTCATCGATCTGGCTCGAGACAAGGCGCGCCTTGAAGCACTGCCGAAAATNGTCGAGCAGATGGTTCGGCCTGCCGAAAAGATTGACTCCATCAANATCCACCACATTACAGGTGGTGCGCTGAATCGCGGTGGGGCACCAGCTGGCAGCGAGAACGGTGGTGACAAGCCGCCGGTAAACCAGGCGTTGGATTCAATCATGGATATGGCGCTGCAGCTGCCTGCTCTTCGCAAGATTGGCGAGGATCTGGGGGTCAGCTTTGAGGATGGAATGAGCGGTGTTGTCGATGATGGCCGCAAGCCGTCCAAGGACAAAAGTTCGTGAAGTCGTGTGACGAGGTGTTGTNCTTGCTGACGGGAGTGGCTGATGTCGCATGCGGGTGGAAGTGACGCGCCCGTAACCACGGGCAATTATGTCGACGGGGTGGCGCGCCCTGCCGAAGGTGGCAGGACCTATTCGCTGTTCAATCCGGCGCGTCCCGATGAACTTGTGGGCCATGCGGCATTGTCTTCTGTTAACGATGTCGATGCAGCGGTGCNTGCCGCCCATGCGGCCTACCCTGCCTGGTCACAGACAAGCTATGCCGAGCGCGCCGCAAAACTGAATCAGGTCGCAGAATATCTTGAATCTGGTCAGNACGATGTCGATCAGCGGGCCCGGCTGTTCTGCCGTGAACACGGCAAACCGATCAAGGAGACGCATCTCGAGGTGTCGCGGCTTGGTGACAGATTNCGTATGACAGCGGCCTATGCAGACAGGCTGGCACGCGACGAGATTGAACACGGCCCGCCCTTTGATACCATCATCACACGCCAGCCACGCGGTGTGGCAATGCTGATCGTGCCCTGGAACTGGCCATTGTCCATCCTCGGGGCGAAGCTCCCGCAGGCACTGATGGCCGGCAACACGGTGGTGGTGAAACCGTCAGAATTGTCCGTTCTTGCGCCGAGCCTGACACTTCAGAAAATTGCCGAGATGTTCCCGCCCGGTGTGATTAATATTGTCACCGGTGATGCGACCGAAATTGGCGACAGCCTGGTCGGACATCCGCTGGTCCGGTTTGTGAATTTTACCGGGTCGGTCCGCATCGGCAAACATGTGATGAAGGTGGCGGCTGACCAGATGACCCCGGTGACGCTCGAACTTGGGGGCAATGACGCAGCGATCGTCTGNGCCGATGCGCGCCTCGATGAGACAGCTTTCATGAATATGTACCTTGGTACCTTTATGTCGTCTGGGCAAATCTGTATGGCGTTGAAACGTCTCTACGTACATCGCTCACGCTATGACGAGGTGATTGAGGGGCTTGCCGCGGTTTGCAACCGGATGGTGGTCGGCGATGGCCTGCTTCCCGATACCAATATGGGACCGGTAAACAATGCAAAACAGTTGCGCGTAGTCAAAGNCATGATCGAACAGGCCCGTTCAGCAGGTGCCGAGNTCCGTGAATGCGGTCAGGTGCCAGATGAGGAGCTTTNCCGGAAGGGCTTTTTTCAACGCCCGGCGCTGGTCATCAATCCTGATCAAAGCCTCGACATCGTAGCCGAAGAACAATTTGGCCCGGCGCTNCCAGTCATGCCATTCGACAGCGAAGACGAGGCCATCAGGCGTGCCAATGATTCTCGCTATGGATTGTGTTCGTCGGTCTGGACAGAGGATCGTGACAGGGCGCTGTNGATCGCGCGCCANCTCGAGGCCGGCTACACATATCTGAACAATCACGGACCGACCGCACAGGATTTTCGTGGGCCGTTCGGCGGTTTCAAGGACAGCGGGTTCGGGCGTAACCTTGGGTATGAAGGTATCGNCCAGTTCCAGGGATATCATTCGATTTCGAGCATTCCCGGGTGGTTGCTCTAGAGTTTGAGAGTGGCGGCAGGAAGTTTGGGACCAGTTCATGAAAGAGCCATTTGAACTATACAGCGCTGAGATAGACGCCAACCCGTTTCCCGGCTATCAGCGGCTGCGTGACGAGAGCCCCTGTTACTGGAGTGAAAGCGGTGGGATCTGGTTTCTGTCACGCTATGCGGATGTGGCGCGCGCCGCTGTCGACTGGCAGACCTATTCATCTCTCAGCGGTAATTTGATTGATGAAATTCCGGGGCGCTCAGGCGGCACGCTCGGCACTACTGATCCTCCNCGTCATGACCGCCTCAGGGGTCTGGCNAANCACGCNTTTGCACGGAAAAATCTGGGTGAGGTCATCGACCATGCCGGGGCGGTTGCGGTGCGGGCAGCAAACGAATGCGCAGGCCAGGACAGCTTTGATTTTGTCAGGTCATTTTCCAGCAAGGTGACGGTGGATACAATCCTGCATATGCTCGGCCTGCCCCAGCAGGATCCGGCTGAAATCAGATCAAAGGTTGTTCTGTCGATTTCGACGGACAAGGCCTCCAAGGGTCGAAATCCGAAGATGAACGAGGCGTTTGCCGAGATTTCGAGCTTTTTGGGAGACGCGGTGGCGATGCGGCGGCGCGAACCGGCGGATGATCTGATTACCAANCTTGCAGAAGCAGACATTGATGGCGATGCGCTTACCGAGCGCGAAATCGTTCTGACGACCGCCATGTTTGTGGTCGCCGGTGTTGANTCCCTGTCGAGTTTCATGAGTATATTTGCGATGAACATGGCGCAAATGCCGGATGTGCAGGATGCGCTGCGACAAAATCCCGATCTGATGAAACCGGCAATCGAGGAGTCGCTGCGCTACAACACGTCGGCGCAGCGCTTCAAGAGACAATTGACACGGGATGTGGAACTTCACGGTCAANNTATGCGCAAAGGCGACCATGTCGTCCTGGCCTATGGGTCTGCCAACCGTGATGAAAGGCAATTTCCAGACGCTGATATCTATGACCTGAATCGTAATCCGAAGGNTCATCTGGGGTTTGGTACAGGAAAGCACTTTTGCATTGGNAATGACTTTGCTCGCATGGTCATGGCGCGTGCGATGCATGTCTTTCTCGAGCGGGTGCCATCATTCACGTTGGCAGAAGACCGCATTGAATGGGTGCCTTCATCAAACTTTCGCAGTCCGGTTGCCTTGCCGTTGCTCACATGATCANGGTGAANANGCACCAGCAAGATCTAGCACCAGCCTCATCTAGTTCTGGATCAACGCGGCATCCCACTCGCGCAGGAAGCTGCTTTTCTTCAGACGATCCAGAAACACCAGCAACCCAGAGCCAAGGCGAATGGGTTTCCTGTTTGCAAGCTGGTTGATCAGATTGTTCCGCAGGCTGGGCAATTTCGCTTCCTGATCGAGGATTTCCTGCCCCGCGGGGCTGACAATGAAATTCAAAAAGCGAATGCCATTGTTTGCGTTTTGCGCTGTTTTGGGAATGATTGCCGTGCGCAACAGAATATGGGTGTAATCTTCAAAGGTGATGAGCTTGGCGTTGCTGGTGTCCGGNAANGTCGCATTGGCGTAGCTGCCGAGCACATTATAGGCGATTGCCATATCGCCGTGATCGACNGCCTCAATCATCTGGCTGGTACAGCAGAACAGCTTTGCATTCAGCCTGCCCATGACCTCGGCAAGACGCCAAAAGGTTTCTGACTGGCGCGAATCCTGGGTTGAAAACAGATAGCCGGCCCCTGAGACATGNGGGTTGTAGGTNGCGATCCGGTTNTTGAATATTTCGGGATTGTCCCGTATCAGCGCCAGCAGATCACGCCGTGTCTTTGGCAGTGGCAGCGTTTCAAAATCCTTTCGTGAGATCAGCAAGGCAACAGGTTCAAGTGCAAAGCCGAACACATTGGTCCGCCATCGCGCCCATTCAGGAACCGTGGCCGTCTCGGCGGATTGGACCGAGAGGGTCATACCGTCATTTGCCAGCTTCATCTGCAAATCCATTGCCGAGGAAATGACCAGNTCAAATGCTTGTTGTTCATCGGNAATAGCGGCATAGATTTCGGNCGTTGATGCGGTGACATAGCGTACGGCCATCGTCGGGTTGAGTTCGAGAAACCCGGCGATAACCGGCTTGAAACGTTCACTGTCTGTCGATGACAGGATGTTGATGACTGTCTTTGTATCGCCAGCACCATCGCCAGCATTCACACCGCTATAAACACGCTCAAACTCAATCTCGAAGGCAACTGCCTGAAATGCCGGCAATGCTGGCACGAGCAGCCAGACCAGCCAGAATGCCANNTGCCGGATCACACGGGCAGTCGAAGTTGCGCGCATGTGCCGCCTCCCTTGTTTTTTTTCAGGNTGAACGTCCCACCAANAGTGACACAGATTTCGGAAATGATNGCAAGACCAAGTCCNGAGCCGACCACATCCTCAACATTGCTGCCTCGCTGAAACCGCTTGCGTGGTCCCTTGATGTTGACGCCTTCAATGCCGCGGCCCTGATCAGTCACGCTGATTTCGGCCGTTGCCTCATCCATTTTGAGAAGGATCTGCACGACCTGATCCGGGTTTGAATATTTGATGCCATTGTCCAGCATGTTGCGAATCGCCACCTCGATCAAAATGGGGTCTGCGGTGATGAAGACAGGGTCGGACGGGAAATTCTCAGCCGAAATGCTGATGTCGCGCAAATCGGCTGCGGGGCGCAGGCTGTCAGCAACCTGCCGGATCAGATTGGCAAGGTCGAGCCTGTCCATATTGTTCTTTTCCGAACGATAGAGAACAAGCGCATGGTCAAGAAGCTGGCTTGCTGAACGGCTGCTCCTGTCAACCGCGCCAATAATATTATGCAAATGTTTGCGGCTTTCCGGATTTGTTGACTTGCGCAGGGCAAGCTGGCTTTCCGATTTCACCACNGACAGNGGTGTTCTNATATGATGCGCGGCCTCGGCAATGAAATTCTCGGTCTGGCGCAAGGCGCCGCGNAGGCGCCGGATAAAGCCGTTCAGCGAGGAAACAAGCGGGATCATTTCCAGTGGTGTCGGGTGTTTCACGTCGCGCAAATCATGCGGGCCGCGTCGGCTNACGGCATCGGCCANCAGATTGACCGGCCGCAGAAAGGATGTGGTCAACAACAGNGCCATCAAGATTGAAAAGGCCAGAAAACTGACGCCGATGATGGTCGCGTTGCGCGAAATTTCCGCAAGGATACTCTCTTGGAACAATTGGCTCTGGGCCACCGCGATTGTGATCACACGCGGTGTTCCGCTGATGAACAGGCGTGAATGAAGTGTTGCCTTGCGCACCTGCACACCACGGATGGTGGCCGAGGACAGCACGGGGTCCAATCCGACAGGCGCGGTGCTGGCCAAGGCCAGTTCCTCATAGCCAGTNAGCAACTCACCGTCGAGATCAATCCGATAATAGATTTTGTCCTCGCTGATGGCACCNAGCATGGTGAACACATCATAAGGCAGGTCAATCTCGACATTGTCATCGGTTGACCGCGTATTTTCGAGAATGGACGAAACTGCTGTCTTCAGCAGGGCGTCCTGGGTTGCCTGAACCGCCTGTTCGGTAATCTGGCGCATCACCAGAAGGAACAGCAAGGAGATCACAATCGCCACACTGACCAGTGGCAAAAGCAATCGCCATCGAAGCGATAGCGGTGTTTGCGGCAGCAGTCTCATGACAGCAATCTCATGGCAGCAATTTCATGGCAGCGATCTCATGATGAGGTCAATCTGTANCCGATGCCCCGCATCGTCTCGATGCGTGTCGAGCTGCCGGCAAGCTTTTTGCGGATCCGGCCAATATAGACCTCTATGGTGTTTTCATTGACCGTCTCGGAGATGCTGAGCAGCCGGTCCGCCAGCTGGTCCTTGGTGAACAGGATGTTTGGCGCGTTCATGAAAATTTCCAGCAAGCGCAATTCCCGGTTGCGCAGGGAGAAGCANTTTTCCGGCGTCTGCAATTCGGCGGTCAGCGGATTCAGCGCGATATCACCAACCACCAGANCCTTTGTTGTGCTGGCCCCGATATTGCGGCGAAGAACAGCCCGGCAGCGGGCCTCCAGCTCGGCAAAATCAAAGGGTTTGACGATATAGTCATCAGCCCCGAAATCCAGCATATCCACCCGGTCAGACACTTCTGAACGCGCGGTCATGACAATCACCGGTGTCTGAATATTGTCGGTCCTGAGCGAGCGCAGAAACGTGCGGCCATCACCGTCCGGCAGCATGATATCCAGCAGGATCATGTCATAATGGGTCAGGCAGACCAGCTCTGCAGCATTGCCAACGGTGCNNGAAATTTCGGGAATATGACCGCCCAGCCTGAAGTGGTCGGCCAATGACAGTGCCAGCTTTGTTTCATCCTCGACGATCAATACCTTCATGTCATTTTTCATTTTCATGTCAGGTTAATGTCAGCTTGGTGGGGAAGGGTAATGATATGGGTCGGATGGTCAAATCAAATCGGCCTATATTATTTTGGGAGGAACTAGAATGAGACTTTTTTCAAAAGTGGCCGTTGCAGCCGTTTTCAGTGTCGGGTTGGCAGGCCAATCCATCGCTGCTGAATGTATTGCACCCGCCAATCCTGGCGGCGGTTGGGACTTCACTTGCCGCAGCATTACCAAGATCATGCATGACATCGGCGCTGTCGATTCACCTTTGCAGGTGACGAACATGGCCGGTGGTGGTGGCGGTCTCGCCTTCACACATGTTGTTAACGAGCGCAACAGCGATGATGCGTTGATTGTTGCCGCATCAACCGCAACCGCAACCCGTCTGGCGCAAAACGCTTATTCCGGCATGACCGCTGATCAGGTGCGTTTCCTGGGGGCGATTGGTGCCGATCCGGGCGTGATTGTTGTTGCCAAGGATTCACCTTACAAGAACCTCAATGATCTGCTTGATGCGGTGATTGCCGATCCGTCAAAGCATGCCTTTGCCGGTGGCTCAGCTGCGGGTGGTTATGATCATCTCAAAGTTCTGATGGCGCTCAAGCGCAAGGGTTTCACCGACATCAAAAAGGTCAAATATATTGGCGTTGATGGCGATGCCGATGCCATTACCCAGACAGTTGGCGGTTTCACCGCTGCCATGACGGGTGATATTTCCGGCGTTGTCGGTTTCATCAAGTCAGGTGATGTGCGCGTTCTTGCATCCTTCACCGATGAACGCATTCCCGGCTTTGAGGACATTCCAACAGCCAAGGAACAGGGCATCGACGTTGTTGCCGTGAACTGGCGTGGTCTTTACACACCAAAGGGTGCCTCCAATGCGTCCTACAAGAAATGGACCGAGGCGCTGCGCAAGGTTGGTGCATCACCTGAGTGGAAAGAAGCCATGATGGCCAATGGCCTGGCTCCTTTCAACAAAGTGGGTGGTGATTTCCAGTCCTATGTTGACGGTGTTATCGGCGAAGTTCGCGCCATGTCTGTTGAACTGGGTGTGATGAAGTAATGTCCGACCGGATTACCGGACTGATCGTCTGTGTGCTGGCGCTCGCATTTTTTGCGGGCGCCAGCCAACTCGAGATGCCTTTCTTTGCGGACCCGCTGGGACCAAAGGCATTTCCTATGTTGATCTCTGCCGTTGCCTTTGTTTCGGGATGTGTGATGGTGCTGCGCCCTGACGCAGAACCAAACTGGCCCGTTCTTGCCACATTTGTTCGGTTGCTGATCGCCGTATTGGTGCTTGTGCTTTATGCCTATGGCCTGAAGCCTCTTGGATTTCTTTTGCCAACCGCGCTTGCTGCCGGGGCTATTTCCTATCAGATCAGGCCGGCCTTGCTGGCCTCATCGCTGACCGGTATCTGCCTGTCNGGTTTTCTTTTTGTCATTTTTAANTATGGCCTTGGTCTCAGCCTGTTTGCGGTGCCGCGCTGGTTGATGGCTGTGGCGGGTTAAGGGGGCGTGTGATGGACCTGCTCGCAAATCTTGCCCTTGGTTTTTCGGTTGCGNTGACCCCGACGACGCTGGCGCTGGCCATTGCCGGCTGTGTGCTTGGCACGATGATCGGGGCTTTGCCCGGTCTTGGTCCGTCAAATGGCGTTGCCATTCTNATTCCCCTGTCATTCTCCTTTGGCCTGGATGCGACACAGGCGCTGGTGCTGATGACAAGCGTCTATTATGGCGCGATGTATGGCGGGCGTATTTCCTCCATCCTTTTGAATATTCCGGGTGATGAACCGGCCATGATGACGACCTTGGACGGTTATCCTTTGGCCAAGCAGGGCCGCGCAGGTGATGCCCTTGTTCTATCCGGCGTTGCTTCTTTTGTTGGTGCCTTGCTTGCCACTATCGGGCTTATGCTGCTGGCGCCCATTCTGGCGCGTGTGGCNTTTCTGTTTGGCCCGGCTGAATATTTCGCGCTCTATCTGCTGGCGTTCTGCACCCTTGGTGGCATGGGTTCGAANAATCAGGCAAAGGCAGCGATTGCCGTTTGTCTGGGGCTTGGCATTGCGATGATCGGTGTCGACAGNTCGACCGGCATGACGCGGTTNACCGGCGGCAGTCTGCATCTGTTTGANGGTGTGGACTTTCTGGTGGCCATTGTTGGCCTGTTTGCCGTTGCCGAGGTGTTCGTCTTTATCGAAAGCCACGGCCGGGATTCGGCTATCGGCGTGACGCTTGAAAAAATCCGCATTCCGCTGCGCGATATTCTGGCAACACGGATCACCATGCTGCGGGCAACCGCGATTGGCTTTGTCGCCGGCCTGCTGCCGGGTGCAGGTGCCTCGCTTGGCAGTTTTNTGGCCTATATGATGGAAAAATCCTCGGCGAAGGATAAATCGAAATTCGGCAAGGGTGATGTCCGCGGGATTGCCGCGCCCGAGGCTGGCAATAATGCGGCAGCTGGNGGTGCGCTTGTGCCGATGTTGACGCTTGGCGTCCCGGGATCAGGAACAACCGCTGTGTTGCTGGCCCTTCTGATGACGCTGAACATCACGCCCGGTCCGTTGCTGTTCACCGAGCGCCCCGAGGTTGTCTGGGGTCTGATTGCGTCACTTCTGATCGCCAATTTNGTGTTGCTTGTGCTGAACGTGCCGATGGTCAAGATATTCAGCCGCATTTTACAGGTGCCAGCCGCGATTTTGCTTCCCGGGGNCACNATGGTGTCCTTTGTGGGCATCTATTCATTGTCCGGCAGCCATTTTGATTTGCTGCTGATGATCGGCTTTGGTGTGCTTGGCTATGCCTTGCGCAAACTCTCGATCCCGGCNGTGCCAGTCATCCTTGGTATTCTTCTTGGAGGCCATATGGAGGTCAGCTTGCGCCGCGCCATGGTTTTGTCTGATGGTGACTGGACCTATCTGTTTGGCTCGCCAATTGCCATTGGCCTCTGGATTGCTGCCCTGCTTGGTTTCATTGCACCCTTGTTCCTGCGNGCCTATCTCAAAGCGCCTCAGGGGCACAAGGACGAGGCCTGATGCCGACAAAGGTTCTCATCCCTGCGGGTGTGCTGGGATTGGGATTCGATCAGGCAGCATTGGCACGGGGCGTAGCTGCCAGACCTGATATCATCTGCATTGATGGNGGCTCTACCGACAGTGGCCCCTTTTATCTTGGCACCGGCACCTCGAAATATGCGCGCAGCGTGTGCCTGTCTGAATGGCGGATGCTGATGCTGGCCCGTGCCGAGGCGCGGGTGCCGCTTGTCATTGGTTCATGCGGCACCTGTGGTACNGCAGAAACCGTTGACTGGATGTATGAAATCACCTGCGAGATTGCCGCAGAACTGGGCCAGTCACTGACTGTCGCCCGGCTGTATGCCGACCAGACAGCCTCAGATATTGTCACCGCGCATGACGCTGGCCGTCTGTCGCCCCTGGTCCCGGCACCGCCAGTTGACGCGGCCGCCATCACCGCTTGCACGCATATTGTTGCGCTTGCCGGGAGTGAACAAATTCAGGCGGCGCTTGCAACCGGGGCGGATATTGTACTGGCTGGCCGCACGACGGACACGGCGACAATTGCGGCTTTGCCGCTTTCTCGAAATGATCATGCGGGCGGTGCGTGGCATGGGGCCAAGATCGGCGAATGCGGCGCGTTCTGTACGACCAACCCGTCAAGCGGCGTCGTCATGGTCAGCTTCGATGAAACCGGATTTGACGTTGAACCGATGGCTCCGGATGCGATGTGCACACCGCATTCTGTTTCGGCGCATATGCTCTATGAAAACAGCGATCCCTTCATCCTGCATGAACCGGGTGGGCATCTGGATGTGACCGCCGCCCACTATACCGCCATTGATCAGCGCCGTGTCAGGGTTGAGGGATCACTCTGGGCGCCGACTGACAGCTATCGAGTAAAGCTGGAGGCTGCCTGCATTGGTGGCTATCAGACGACAATGATGGCGGTGATCCGTGATGCGCATTATGTCTGCCATGCGGCAGAGTGGCTGGAGGAACTGATCAGCTTTCTCGACTGTAAAATCGCCCGGACAACAAGTCTTAAACCCGATGATTTCACCCTTGAGTTTCGTCTGATTGGTCAGAATGCGGCGCTTGGCACGCTCGAGGATGGCGTGGGCTCACCACTGGAGGTCGGCGTGCTGCTGATCATCACTGCGATGGATCAGGAAACGGCAACTGATCTGTCAAAATTGATCAATCCGTTCCTGTTGCATTTTCCTCTGACAGCGCATGAGGATTTGCCAACCTTTGCCTTTCCCTATTCACCAGCCCACACAGACCGCGGCGCAATCTATGAATTTGCGATGAACCATGTTCTGGAACTGGCTGATCCGATGGATGGTTTTACCCTGAAAATTGACAAGGTCACAAATGGCAAAGCTGGCTGATCTCGTAACAAAAATCAGGTCAAAAAATGCCGGCCCGTTCTGGGTGACGGTTGATATTTTTTGTGGTGATGCGGCGCGGTTTGCCGAAATTCGGTCCCGTCTGACCACGGACCATGTTTGTGCGCGGTTGCAGGCTGATCCCGCCACCCTGAAGCGCTTTGATATTGAAAGCCTTGGCGTCATTAAATTCAGCTTCATCCGGCCAGTGGTTCAAGGAAGCCGTTTTGACCGCGACATGCACGGGGCGCAGCTTGGCGTTCTATTTGCTGAAATGGACATCTGAGGGCGGGTAGCCACTCGCATTCTTGGCCGGGGATGAAACCCGATCCTGTCCTGGCCATCGACGGGGCTGCACTGAACAGCTGATACCCCGATCAAGGCCGCAGGCTCTATTGTGCCAACGCCTGCTATAATCTGTTATCCTTGTCCCTCGCTGTCTTTATCAACTGGTAACACTTTCAAAGGGTATGATCTGTGGCACAAAAAAAATGGAACATTTCTGTTATCCCAGGCGATGGCATCGGCAAAGAGGTTGTGCCCGAAGGACTGCTTGTGCTGGAGGCCGTGCAAAAACGGTTCAAGCTTGAGTTTGCCTTTACCAGCTATGATTTCGCATCGGCTGACTATTATGTCGAACATGGCAAGATGCTGCCGGATGACTGGAAGGCCAAGCTTGGCGATAGTGACGCAATATTCTTTGGTGCTGTTGGCTGGCCGGAAGTCGTGCCTGATCACATCTCACTATGGGGCTCGCTTATCCAGTTTCGCCGGGCTTTTGACCAATATGTCAGCTTGCGCCCTGCGCGCGCTATGCCGGGCGTGCCTCTGCCACTTGCTAACCGTATGGCGGGTGACATTGACATGATGATTGTGCGTGAGAATACCGAAGGCGAATATTCCTCTATTGGCGGGCGGATGTTCGAAGGCACCGCGCGTGAAATGGTGATGCAAGAAACGGTGATGACCCGGACAGGTGTTGATCGAATCCTTAAATATGCTTTTGATCTCGCCCGAAAAAGAGACCGTCATCTAACCTCTGCCACTAAATCAAACGGCATATCCATTACCATGCCCTATTGGGATGAACGTGTTGAAGAGATGGCAAAAGACTATCCAGATGTCCGTTTGGATAAATATCATATTGATATTCTGACCGCGCAATTTGTGCTTCACCCAGACTGGTTTGATGTGGTCGTCGCCTCAAATTTGTTTGGTGATATCCTGTCTGATCTTGGGCCCGCCTGTACCGGAACCATTGGCATTGCACCCTCTGGCAACATCAATCCGGAAGGTGCTTACCCATCCTTGTTTGAACCAGTTCACGGCTCTGCGCCAGATATTGCTGGCAAGGGTATTGCCAACCCTGTCGGACAGATTTGGGCAGCCGCGATGATGCTTGATCATCTGGGCGCCACACAAGCAAGTGATGCGATTGTCTGGGCGATTGAACAAGTGCTTGGCCAAGCCGATTTGCGCACCCAGGATCTGGGCGGTACAGCGGACACGAAAACCTGTGGCAAAGCCATCGCCGACGCCGTGCTACACGCCCCCTAGAAAACAGCATCCGCCGGCATGCGCCTGCTGAACCATTAAAAGCCACGCTGCTGGTAAATATAAGTGCTGAAATGGTCTACCCTATGGTCTACCCACACCTCCATCGAAACAACAACAACGATTCGATCACAGCGTGTTAGCACATGATGTGATGGGAT
>NYTO01000126.1 GCA_002683535.1 SAR116 cluster bacterium | reverse complement strand
CGACAAGCGAAACAGCCGCTGCAAGTTGGGAAAACTATGGTGATATCATTGTCTGTGACAGCCATGAGGACATGTTGCACACCGCAAATGACATGGCTTATGAACATGTGCAGGTGATGACCGCACGCGATGATTGGTACCTCGAGAATATGCACAGCTACGGCGCGTTGTTTCTGGGGCCGCGGACAAATGTTGCCAATGGTGACAAGGTGATTGGAACCAATCACACATTACCCACAAAAAAGGCTGGTCGCTACACGGGTGGCCTCTGGGTTGGTAAATTCCTGAAGACACACTCCTACCAGAAAATCACCTCCGATGAAGCGGCGACAATGATCGGTGAATATGGNTCGCGCNTNTGNATGCTGGANGGNTTNGTNGGNCATGCTGANCANNNCAATGTNAGGGTNCGNCGNTATGGNGGNANGAANGTNCCCTTTGGCGAGGCNGCAGAATGACCNGNNNCGCGCANGCNGATCAGTTGAANGNTGNNNTTGCGCCTTTNNTNNCGGCTGCNCAGTCCTTTGCCGNNGACCCNGTGCGCCGTGCGCTTGACGATNTGGCNGCNNCNGATATTCGNATTCGNATGTGCCANCCGTTTGGNGATNTGCANGGNGCNGACNGCGCTNNNTGATACGNTCTATGCACCGTTNCTNGCAGCNATGCCCGATCTGGAACGGCGTGACCTGATTTGCCTTGCCGGCACNACGCCTGAAGGCGATGACTGGGTNGGAACCATGGGAAACTATTTTGGCAGTTTCATGGCTCCGTTTCTGGATATACCGCCAACCGGCCATCTGGCGCATATGCGCTATCATGAATTTTTCAGAATTACAGACGGCAAGGTAACCGAGATACAGGCCATCTGGGACATTCCGGAATTGATGATGCAGGCATCGGCATGGCCAATGGCACCGCAGCTTGGTGCGTTCCTGTGCACGCCNGGGCCATTGACTGGCGATGGTCTGACAGCAGCGGGNGATGGCACGGCGGGCCTTGAACGTCTGAAACAGATGGAAACCGCGATGTGCCGTCATCCCGNGGACCCCGATCCGCGGGTTATGCGGCTGGATGAATTCTGGCACCCCCGCTTCAACTGGTATGGACCGGCTGGTGTTGGCACTGGCCGTGGCATCCGCGGGNTTCGGCATTGGCACCAGATACCGTTCCTGCGCGGCATGCCTGACCGCAAAGCCGATCCGACAGGTGATCGTCTTGCTGATGAGCAGATGTATGATCTGCATTCCCACTGGATCGCTGTTGGCGATTATGTGTGCGAGACAGGCTGGCCCAACATGCGNATGAAGGTGACGCATGATGGCTGGATGGGCATTGCCCCGGCCGGNCGCGAAATTACGCTGTGCAGCGTTGATTTCTGGCGACTTGAAGANGGAAAAATTCGCGAAAACTGGGTGCAGTTTGACGTGCTGAACGTCTATATGCAGCTTGGTGTAGACGTGCTGGCACGTATGCGTGAATTCAACAAGGCCCGCAGCATGGCTGCCATTCCNTTCGATGACGGATTGTCCATGCAGNAAAGCCCCACAGCATCAGCACCCGAGGCCACACAATGATCAAACTGCCAAACACGCCATCTTTCTCGCTTGCCGGGCGTCGTGGTCTGGTCATCGGCGGCACATCTGGCATCGGNCTTGGCTGTGCAGTGGCGTTGGCCGAGGCCGGGGCCAGCGTCACCATCATGGCAAGACGCAAGGACATGCTGGATGATGTCATCTCTGCCATGACGGCAGCTGGATTTTCTGTTGAGGGCATTGTCGCAGATATAAGTGACATCGAGGCCATGAAGACCGCCATCATGGGAATCAGACCCCTGGATATCTTGGTGAACAGCNCCGGCATGGCGCGTCATGCACCAGCAATTGATACCGACCCGGTGCAGTTTGATGCTGTCATGAACGTGAATTTGCGCGGTGCGTTTTTTGCGTCTACNGCGGCTGCACAGGCGATGATCGATGATGGACGCACCGGCTCGATCATCAATATTTCCAGTCAGATGGCGGTTGTTGGAGGCATTGACAGATCTGTCTATGCCGCATCAAAACACGCGGTGGAAGGATTCACAAAATCCATGGCCATCGAACTTGGTCCGCATGGCATCCGNGTGAATACCATCTGCCCGACCTTTGTGCGCACACCGCTTACTGAACAGACATTCTCGCAGCCTGCACGGGTGAAATGGATCGAAGACAAGATCAAGCTCAACCGCNTTGGTGAAGTGGAAGACATCATGGGGGCTGTTCAGTTTCTGGCTTCTGATGCCTCCAGCCTTGTGACTGGCAGTGCGCTGATGATTGATGGGGGATGGACAGCAGANTGATGCCCCGCGAGAACGCTACATCCATNGACGTTGCCCGCCGTGCCGGTGTCAGCCAGTCTGCNGTAAGCCGTGTGTTTACACCCGGTGCATCAGCATCACNGCAAACGGTTGAAAAGGTACGNAAAGCCGCAGCTGAACTGGGTTACCGGCCGAATTCGCTGGCCCGTGCCATGGTATCAGGCCGCAGCCGNATCATCGGGCTTGTTGTGGCCTATCTGCAAAACCAGTTCTATCCCGAGGCGCTGGAAAAGCTGTCCGCAGCCCTGCAAAGCCGTGGCTATCACGTTCTGGTCTTTCTGACAGCGCNCACCCAGGGTGATATCACCGATGTTATCGAAGAGATTCTCGACTATCAGGTTGATGGCATCATCGCCGCTTCGGTAGCCCTGTCATCAGAGCTGGCAGAGCGTTGCCGGGCCGAAGGCGTGCCNTTGGTCCTGTTCAANCGNTCTCAGGATGNTACAGCACTNTCCTCGGTCACNTCGGACAATTATTCCGGCGGCCGNAAAGTAGCAGAGTTCTTCATTGCGAATGGTCACAGGCGCATAGGGTATATCGCCGGCTGGGAAGGGGCCTCTACCCAACGTGACCGTGAAGCAGGTTTTATAGATGCGCTTGGTGAAGCCGGCCTGAAACTTCACGCGCGCGGCGTCGGTGATTTCAAGACTGACAAGGCGCGTGACGCCGCGTTGGCAATGTTTTCNGGNNATGATATNCCCGATGCGGTCTTTGTCAGCAATGACCATATGGCCTTTTCAGTCATGGACACATTGCGGTTCGAGCTGGGATTGCGCGTACCAGAAGATGTGTCAGTGGTCGGATATGATGATGTGCTGGCGGCCTCCTGGCGCGGATATGACCTGACGACTGTGCGNCAACCGGCAGGCCAGATGGTTGATGAGACGGTGGATATTCTGCTGGCGCAGATTGAGGGCGAAGATACAACGCCGCGCCGCATAGAAATTGATGGCCCTCTTGTTGTGCGGGGCTCGGCGCGATGTACGACATCAACGAAAGGACGCGTGTGATGAAGGGTTTTGATCCGAAATGGGCTGATTTCCCCGATTATATTCTTGGCATTACCCGAGAAATCTGGGAAGGGCGCGGCATCGCCACGNTGGANCATTACTATAGTCNGGATATACCTGTTCGNTCGCCCGGTTCCATGGTGGTCGGCAATCAGGGCGTTATCGCCGCCACAATGGCGACATTGGCNGAATTTCCTGACAGGCGGTTGCTTGGTGAAGATGTGATCTGGTCAGGCTCGCCTGAAGAGGGAATGCTGAGTTCTCACCGGATANTGTCAACTGCCACACATATGGGTGACGGTGTATACGGCAAGGCAACCGGCACATCTTTACGCTATCGCATCATCGCCGACTGCCACGCCATCAACAATCAGATCAATGATGAATGGCTGATCCGNGATCAGGGCGCGATTGTACGCCAGCTCGGGTGGGACCCAAAGGCCTATGCGGCTGATCTGATCGAACGTGAGGGCGGTGCCGATGCTTGTGTAAAACCCTTCACACCGGACATCGATATCAAGGGGCCTTATCTTGGGCGTGGCAATGACAATGAATGGGGCGCGCGGTACGCGGATATTCTGCAGCGCATGATGGGNGCCGACATGGCCGCCATNCCATCTGAATATGACGAGGCATGCCATCTTGAACTTCCCGGNGGCGTGACAGCGCATGGCCATGATTCAGCCGACCGGTTCTGGATGGGGCTGCGCGCCAGCTTCCCTGATGCCACCTTCGCAATCGAACACCAGATCGGCCGTGAAGATGCCTCCATGCCGCCGCGGGCAGCCATCAGATGGGGCCTGTATGGCACACACAGCGGATGGGGCAGCTTTGGNGCACCTACCGGCGCCAANGTNTATGTAATGGGNGCNAGCCAGGTTGAATTTGGCCCGCGCGGAGTACGGCGCGAATATGTGCTGTTCGACGAAACATCGATCTGGAAACAGATCCTCATGAAAACAGGATAAAGCCTATGACCCGCATTCTGACCAGCCATGTTGGCTCATTGCCACGTACACAAGACGTCGTTGATTTCATTTTTGCGCGAGAGAATGAAGAGGCATACAACCAAGATGCCTTTGACAGCTGTATGCGTGATGCCTGCGCTGAAACAGTACGTCGGCAGGCTGATGCCGGCATTGATATTGTATCTGATGGTGAAACATCGAAAATTTCCTACGCCACCTATGTAAAGGACCGCTATACCGGCTTTTCAGGTGACAGTCCGCGCAATGCGCCGGGCGATCTGAAACTCTTTCCAAGTTTTCTTGAACGNTTGGCCAATGCCGGCGGCACGCCGCAATATGCGCGCCCGATGTGTACTGGCGAGGTGACNGCAAAGGGTCAGGATGAACTGCAGAAGGATATCGACAACCTGAAGGCAGGAATGGCTTCCAATGGTATTCAACGCGGGTTCATGAATGCAGCATCGCCCGGGGTCATCTCGTTGTTTCTGCAGAATCAGCATTACAAGTCGCGCGAAGCCTATCTGGCAGCGCTGGCCGATGCGATGAAGCAGGAATATGAAACGATTGTTGCAGCAGGTCTTGATCTGCAGCTTGATTGTCCCGACCTGGCGCTGTCGCGCCATATGCTGTTCAGCGATCTGGATGATGATGCCTTCGTGGCCGTTGCAAACTCCCATGTCGAGGCGCTCAACCACGCGCTTCGCGATATCGACCCNGCGCGGGTGCGGGTGCATATCTGCTGGGGAAACTATGAAGGACCGCATGTCTGCGATATCGATATGGCCAAGGTGTTTGACACGCTGATGGCCTGCCGCGCNCGCTATGTGCTGTTCGAAACATCAAACCCGCGGCATGCACATGAATGGACAGTGTTCCGCGACCGTGCAGCCGATATTCCCGATGACAAGGTTCTTGTTCCCGGCGTTGTCGACACCACCACCAATTTTGTTGAACATCCCGAGCTTGTTGCCCAGCGGATCGAACGCTTTACCGATATTGTTGGCAGCGAACGGGTCGTTGCCGGTTCTGATTGCGGCTTTGGCACTTTTGCCGGCTTTGGGGCGGTTGATCCGGAAATCGCATATGCCAANCTGACCAGCCTTNCTGAAGGCGCACGTCTGGCCTCTTCACGTTTGTAGCAAGGCTGCAAGCATGAGCATGGCGCTGGTTTTATTGCCCGGAATGATGTGTGACGAACGCCTGTTCACCCCGTTGCGACGTGCCATGCAAGGGGGACATCANGTCATTGTCCCTGATACCGGCGGCGCGGATACATTCGAGGCGCTGGCNAAATCGGTGCTGGCAGCGGCTCCTGACAGCTTTGCCCTTGCTGGTCTGTCGATGGGTGGGATTCTGGCCATGGAAGTCATAAGGCAGGCACCAGATCGCGTGTCGCATCTGGCCCTGATGGACACCAATCCCTTTGCNGANCGGGAAGAGGCCAAACTGCGNCGTGATCCGCAGATAAAAGCTGCANGTACGGGCAATCTTGCGGCCGTGATGCGTGATGAAATGAACGCCGAACTACTTCACGCATATCTCAGACAACCAGCATTTGAAGGACACATGCATGGACATGGCCCTGTCTTTGGGTGCTGATGTTTTCATAAATCAGTCTCATGCGCTGCGTGCCCGGCAGGATTATAGTGACGTGTTGCGGCGCGTTGCCTGTCCAACACTGATTTTGTGTGGACGGCATGATGTGCTGTGCCCGCCGGAACGGCATCACGCGATGCAGGACATGATCCCACATGCCAGACTCGTCATTATTGATGAGGCCGGCCATCTGCCAACGCTGGAAGTGCCCGAAAAGGTTGCGGCGGCTCTTGATGAATTGCTGTTGATGGATGCCGCATAAACACGACTGTAGGCGCAACCGGACGAAGCCGTGACCAGAAATAAATACCCCACATATCGACAATCAGGTTGCGAATGACGTCAGGAAGACTATGTAGCGGGTACCAAATTTTCACTTCTCCAGAAACAGTTGGTATAGATGAACGCCTCCTTGCAAGACGAACAGACCTTTCAGAAATTCAGCTTCGGCACCCAGGTGCGAAAATCGCCTTTCTCAGATGCGGCATTGCGTTGGGGAGCGCAGGGGTTTTCCGTTTATAATCATATGTATATCCCACGTGATTTTGGTGATCCGGTCCAGAATTTCTGGAACCTGGTGAATGATGCGATCCTGTGCGATGTCGCGGTTGAACGCCAGGTTGAGATCACGGGGCCCGATGCGGCGAAATTCACGCAGTTCTTGTCTTGCCGTGATCTGTCGACCTGCGCCGTCGGCCAATGCAAATATGTTCTGATTACTGACCAGGACGGCGGCATCATCAATGATCCGATCTTGCTGAAACTTGGCGAGAACCATTTCTGGCTGTCGATCGCTGACAGTGATGTGCTGTTGTGGGCCCGCGGTGTGGCGGCGACTGCCGGCATGGATGTCCAGATTTGCGAGCCGGATGTATCGCCGCTGCAACTGCAAGGACCAAAGTCGCGCGACATCCTGCGGGCTGCCTTCGGTGTTGAGCCGGCAGAACTTAAATATTATCGCTTTATGGAATATGACTGGCAGGGCGTACCACTGGTCATTTCGAGGACCGGATGGTCCAGTGAACTGGGGTATGAAATTTTCCTGCGCGACGGGGCCAGCGGCAGTGCGCTTTGGGACTATCTGATGGAGATTGGCGCGCCGATGGGCCTGAAACCGGGGCATACATCCAGCATTCGCCGGATTGAGGCTGCCATGCTGTCGTATCACGCAGATATGACATTAAAAAACAATCCGTTCGAGTTGGGAATGGACAGATTAGTTGACCTTGATATGGAGGCTGATTTTGTCAGCAAGGCGGCCTTGACCCGGATCAGGGACGAAGGGGTATCGCAGCTTCAGGTCGGACTTGTCTTTGATGGCGCGCCCATATCCGGATCGAATGATGAATATTGGCCGGTACTGGTTGATGGCCAGAAGGTGGGGCAGGTTACATCAGCTGTCTATTCACCGCGCCTTGAACAGAACATCGCCCTGGCCCTTGTCGCCATCGAGCATGCCGACATCGGAACAGGCGCGACGATCGACATGTCTGGTGAGCCGCGCGGATGCAAAGTTGTTGAGAAGCCGTTTTTTGATCCCAAAAAGGCAATTGCCGCCAAAGGGTGAGGCATCTCGCGTCAAACCATATTTTGACGCGCAACCGTTTTGTCTCTATCAGTTCTGAACCTGCCGAACATGCCGAAGATGGCACGGCGCGGGCGTTTCAAATACTAGTGCCGCAATACCGTGCGGTGAGGACAGGTGGTCTGAATGCAAAATCTGCGCGGGATAATTTTCATGCTTCTCGCCATGGCCGGATTCGCAGTTGAAGACAGCTTGATCAAGGTACTGTCGGCACATTTTCCAATTTCCCAAATTCTGCTGATCCTGGGCTTTGGCGGCATGGTGACCTTCGTCGCTATCGCGTTAGTTCAGGGGCACAGGCTTTTCACACCAAAGCTGCTTTCATGGCCCTTTCTGATACGCTTTTTCTCGGACATGTTTGCCGCGTTGTTTTTCATTTCAGCGATTGCGCTTATACCGCTATCCACTGCATCGACCATATTGCAGGCGGTGCCGATTATCGTCACCATGGGGGCCGCATTGTTTCTGGGTCAGATGGTCGGATGGCGGCGATGGACCGCGATTATTGCCGGGTTCATCGGGGTGTTGATTGTGATCCGGCCCGGATTTGACGGGTTTGAGCCGGCATCCATCCTTGCGTTGCTTGGTGTGGTATTTCTGGCCGTCCGTGATTTGGCAACCCGGGTTATGGCCCCCGATCTGTCAACGATAACCGTCTCGGCCTATGCTTTCCTTGCCATGGCGCTTGCCGGTGTCATAGCGCTGCCATTCTTCGCGCCTTTACAGCAGCCAGATGCCGTTGAATGGGGCATGTTTCTATGTACTGTGATACTTGGCGGGCTTGCCTATGTCGCTGTTGTGATTGCCACACGGACCGGTGACATCGGGGCCATTGCACCGTTCCGATATTCACGGCTGATCTTTGCCATCATCATCGCGGTCATATTTCTTGGTGAACGCCCCGATATGCCGACGATGATTGGTGCCAGCGTCATCGTCGCATCCGGTGTCTACGCCTTCTGGCGCGAACGGTTGCGCGCAGCAATGGAAACCCCTGCCTGACGCACCCGACTACAGTCCGTAAATGTCACTGAACTTGGCTTCAAGATAATCCAGTAACGGTCCATGTGACGGCGTGATGCCAGCGGCCTTTTCAATCGTCTCCACCGGTTCATACAGCCCGCCATGCCGTTGTACATGCGCGCGCAGCCAGGCGGTTGCCGCACTTGTGTCACCGCGCGCCAGATCATCGTCAAGGCAGGGCAGGGCGTCACGCATCGCGGTGTGAAGGCATCCCGCATAGACATTTCCAAGGGTATAGGTCGGGAAATAGCCGATCAGCCCGACTGACCAATGTACATCCTGCAGAACGCCGTTTGACGGCTTGTCGACAGCATAACCAAAGTCTGATTCGAAACGGTCATTCCACGCGGCCTCAAGATCACCCACCTGCAAGTCACCCGACATCAGCGCGCGCTCCAGATCAAAACGCAGCATAATATGCAGATTGTACTGCAGCTCGTCCGCCTCGGTGCGGATGAAGCCGTCATTGACCCTGTTCACGACATGATAAAAGGTCTCGGCATCCGGGACACCAAAATCACCAAACATGTCGGTCATCCGCGTGAACAGCCAGCTGGTGAAGGCACGGCTGCGGCCCAGCTGGTTCTCATAGATACGGCTCTGGCTTTCATGTACGCCAAGAGACACACCGCGCCCCAGCGGTGTCAGGAAATAGGCATCATCAATGCCCTGTTCATATGTGGCGTGTCCCACCTCATGAATGGTCGAATAGAAACAATTGAACGGGTCTGCCGGATTGGTGCGTGTGGTGATCCGGATATCCTGACCGGATCCGGACGAGAAGGGATGCACCGCCTTGTCGATCCGGCCATTTTCAAAGTTATAGCCAAAGGCCTGTGCCAATTCGGCCGACAATTGCAACTGCATCGTCTCGTCAAAATGACCAGACAGCATCATCGGGGCTTTGGCTGACAGAACCGCCTCGCGAAGAGCAACAAGGCGCGGACGCATGCTGGCAAACATGTCGGCAATACGCGCGCCTGATGTATTCGGCTCATAATCGTCAAGCAGCGCGTCATACAGATCACCGCCATCAGCCAGCGCAGCAGCTTCTTCCTTTCGCAGGGCAACGACGGTTTCCAGAACAGGCAGAAATGCTGATACATCCTCGGCCTTGCGGGCTGCAGTCCAGATGCTTTGTGCTTTTGATGTTGTGCTGGCAATTTCTGCGGCAAGACGCGCTGGTACTTTCATCGTCTTGTCGTGATTGCGCTTTATCAAGCGCAGATTGGCAGCAGCGACATCATCCTGCGGTGCGGCGCGTGCCAGCCAGTCGGCAATCTGGGGGTCTGTGTTGCGCGCATGGATGATCTTTGACATTGCCGCGCGTTCGGCGGCGCGCTGGTCAGTCGCACCTCCGGGCATCATTGTTTCCTGATCCCAGCCAAGGCGTCCAGCCACTTGCTCCAGAGCTTCGGTGTCGCGCTGAAATGCCATCAATTCATCATAGGGATTGGAGTTCGCGATCATCTGTCACACTGCCTTTCAGTTTCTTGAACCGGGAAAGGCAGATAATACAGCTTTTTGTGACCGGACGCCAAACAGCTTGTCACATCCGGGGTTTCCCGCGATGCGCAATAGACGCTACACATAAAGCGCAGTGTGTTGGAAAAGGGTGCAGAGGCATGGCAATCAAAGTCGCAATCATCGGTCTGGGCATCATGGGCCGTCGCATGCTTGAACATATGGACCGTCACGCCGCCTTTCAGCCCATTGCAGTCTGGGACCCGGACCCTGCTGCCTGCGCGGTGGCAATACAGATGGCTCCCGACACAAGACTTGCCAGCAGCGCAGATGATGCTCTTGGTGATGCTGACATGGTATATCTTGCCTGCCCGCCGCGTCCGCGAAAGCAGATAGCCTTGACAGCTTCGCGTGCGGGAAAGGCCGTATTCCTTGAAAAACCTCTGGGTATCGATATCGCTGAAAGCACCGCGCTGGTTGCGGCGCTGGAACAGGCCGGGGTACCGGCGGCAATAAACTTCACCCAGGCTGCGGGCGCGGCGCTTGGTGATATTTCGCGTGATGCCCTTGATGGAACGCTTGGCAGCCTTGTCGGCGCGGACATCATTGTCACCTATCCGGCATGGCCGCGTGGCTGGCAGGTGGCTGCAGACTGGCTTCGCTTTCGTGACGAGGGAGGCATGACCCGCGAGGTCATTTCACATTTCCTGTTTTTCATTGAACGCATTCTGGGGCCTTTGTCTGTTGTCAGCGCGCACCCGACCTATCCGGCAGATGACACATTGTGCGAGACACATTTGCTGGCGCAGCTTGAAAATGCTGATGGTCTGCCTGTTACCATCATGGCAGCTGTCGGCGGGGCCCAGCCAGACCGCCAGGAACTGACCATCAAGGCCAGCAAGATCAGCCGCCGCGTTGCCGAATTTTCCATCGACATGGCGTCTGACGGCGGTCCGTTCACACCCCTGCAGCAACTGCCTGATGATCCGCGTGCTGTCGCGTTGCAAGCGCAGCTTGACCAGTTGAAACTGTGTTTTGAGGGCAAGCCGCATTGTCTTGCCACCCCCGCCGAAGGCTTGCGTGT
>NYTO01000125.1 GCA_002683535.1 SAR116 cluster bacterium | reverse complement strand
TGGCAGCGTTTCAGCGACGGCAAGGATTTCGTCCAGCCAGATGGTTTCACCATTCATCGAGGCAACCGCAATGCGATCCTGACTGAAAGCGGGCGTGGCAAAAAGAATGAGGCTGGTGGCAAGACATGCCAGAAGCTGTCGCATGGAGAAATCCTCTCGAAAGTAGATGCAGATGATGCAAGCGCAACAGGTGCAGACGCGAAAACGGATGATGCCAGCGCGAAGTCCCGAAGACAGGTCGTCAGCTCTGGGACACGCAGGCGGCGCGACAGTGTTGCCGAAGCTCCCACCGAATTCAAGCTTTTGCTGCTGCTTTTGCCGTTCATGCACAAGCCTGCTTGCGTGGCAGTACAGGTGGCCGAAAAGGGGGCTGCGCGCGGCGCTGCAAGGGGGCTATTGCCGCCGGGGCGGGGACATGTTGTATTCTGCTGCGAAAAGGTTATGCAGACACCGCTGGTAACAGTGCGCCCTGATTGACATTATTGCATCCTGCCACTATGTCGAAACGGGCTGTATCGCAAAGACTTTCGGCCTTTGTCAGGCGGTATTCCAGCCAGAAATGCGGGGAAGTAAATGTTTGGGTCTTTGGCAAAAAGCCTGTTCGGTTCGGATAATGACCGGGCCGTCAAGAAGTTTGCACCACAGGTGGCGGCCATCAACGCCCTTGAAGAGGCATGTGCCGCGCTGAGTGATGATGAATTGCGCGCCTCCTTTGCTGATCTTGGCGGCGAGGTTGCCAATGGTGCATCGCTTGACAGCTTGCTTCCGCAAGCCTTTGCGCGTGTGCGCGAGGCGGCGAAACGTGCCCTTGGCCAGCGGCATTATGATGTTCAGCTGATGGGCGGGATCGCGCTTCACAGCGGCCAGATATCCGAAATGAAGACCGGTGAGGGCAAGACCCTTGTTGCCACCCTTGCGGTATTTCTGAATGCCCTGAATGGCAAGGGCGTGCATGTCGTTACCGTCAATGACTATCTGGCATCGCGTGATGCGGCATGGATGGGCCGTGTCTATGAACGGCTGGGGATGAGCGTTGGCTGTATCACTGGCGATCTGCCTGATGAGGGCCGCCGGCTTGCCTATAAGGCAGATGTCACCTACGGCACCAACAATGAATTCGGCTTTGATTACCTGCGCGACAATCTGAAGTTCCGCATCGAGGATATGGTCCAGCGCGGACATCATTTCGCGATTGTTGACGAGGTTGACTCTATCCTGATCGACGAAGCACGGACGCCATTGATCATTTCGGGTCAGGCCGAGGCCAAGTCTGACCAGTATCAGGTGACTGACAAGATTATCCCGCTGCTGGTTGATGATGATTTCGATCTTGATGAGAAGGGACGTACGGTGTCTCTGTCCGAGACCGGGATCGAGCATGCCGAGGCGCTGTTGCGCACCGAAGGCGTGATGGGAGACGGAACGCTCTATGACATCGAAAATGTCGGACTGCTGCACCATGTGAACCAGGCTTTGCGGGCGCACAAGCTGTTCCAGCGCGACACGCATTATATGGTGAAGAACGGCCAGGTCGTGATTATCGATGAATTTACCGGCCGCGCGATGGAAGGCCGCCGCTTTTCGGAAGGGCTGCACCAGGCGATCGAGGCGCGCGAAGGGCTGGAGATCCAGCCTGAAAACCAGACTGTCGCGTCAGTTACGTTCCAGAACTATTTCCGGATGTATGACAAGCTGTCAGGTATGACCGGCACCGCCTTGACCGAAGCTGGCGAATTTTCCGAGATCTACAAGCTGGACGTGACCAGCATACCGACCAATGTCGGGGTGCAGCGGGCCGATTATGATGACGAGGTGTATCGGACCAGCGCTGAACGCGACCAGGCGGTGATCGATCTGATCGCTGATTGCCGCGAGCGCGGCCAGCCGGTGCTGGTNGGCACGGTTACAATTGACAAGTCTGAGGCATTGTCGACACAGCTGAACAAGCTGAAGGTCCCGCATCAGGTGCTGAATGCGCGGTTTCATGCCGAGGAAGCCGGCATCATCGCCGAAGCCGGTGTGCCGGGCGCGGTAACCATCGCCACCAATATGGCCGGTCGTGGCACCGATATCCAGCTTGGTGGCAATCTGGACATGCGACTTGATGCGCTGGCTGAAGATGACAAGGCAGGTCGCAAGGCAGCTGAAAAAGAGGTGGCTGAACGCAAGGCTGCCGCGCTTGCTGCAGGTGGTCTCTATGTGATTGGTACGGAACGGCATGAATCGCGCCGGATCGACAACCAGCTTCGTGGCCGGACGGGCCGTCAGGGTGATCCGGGTGCATCGAAATTCTTCCTGTCGCTGCAGGATGACCTGATGCGGATTTTCGGATCTGAAAAGCTGGATGGTATGCTGCAGAAGCTGGGACTNGAAGAGGGAGAGGCGATTGTCCATCCCTGGATCAACAAGGCTGTTGAAAAGGCACAGTCGAAAGTNGANGCGCGCAATTTCGAAATTCGAAAGCAGCTGCTGAAATTCGATGATGTGATGAATGACCAGCGCAGCGTGATTTTCGATCAGCGNAAGGAGATCATGACAGCAGCCGATGTTCAGGACACAGTNGNNGAAATGCGCCATGAGGCGGCCGCGCAGATTGTCGAGCGCGCGATCCCGCAAGGCAGTTTCAGCGATCAATGGGATGCTGACGCGCTGAAAGAGGATTCGACGCGTATTCTGGGTGTCACGGTTCCGGCAGAAGACTGGTTCGCCGAGGACGGTGTTGCCGAAGTCGAAATAGAAGAGCGGCTGACAGCGCTTGCCGACCGCCATATGGCGGAAAAGGCCGTGCGGATCGGACCCGANACAATGCGCATGGCNGAAAAATCACTTCTGTTGCAGGTGCTGGANCAGCAATGGAAGGAACATCTGCTCAGCCTTGACCAGTTGCGCCAGGGTATCTCGCTTCGTGCCTACGCGCAGAAAGACCCGCTGAACGAATACAAGCGTGAAGCCTTCGCCATGTTCGAGGCCCTGCTTGCCGGGCTGCGCGAAACGGTGACGATGGTNCTGGCACATGTCGAAATCCGCCAGCAGGAACCTGATGCACNAGCCGAGGCCNCCCCGGCAGATGCCGCGCCGGCCGCTGCCGAACCGCGCCGGAAGGTATCGCGGAACGAGCCGTGCCCGTGCGGGTCAGGCAAGAANTACAAGCACTGCCATGGCAGGATCGACTTATGATCAAATACCAGCTCGTCTGCGATGCTGATCATGAATTTGAAGGGTGGTTCGGTGATTCGGCCGCCTTTGAAGAGCAGAGCCGGTCGGGCCNGCTGCAATGCCCGGTCTGCGGCACCGGAGATGTGCGCCGCGCCCTGATGGCGCCCAATCTGGCAAGCCCGAANACGCGTGCCAAGGCCGGGAATGCCGTGCCGCCAGCCCCCGACGCAGCCGCATCAGGGTCAGAGGGAGCACCCCAAGGCGCCGCCGTGCATACGGGATCAATGCCACCCGCATCACCGGCAGGCGGCCCGGTTGCCGGCCTACCGCCTGAAGCTGCGCAGAAGATGGCCNCCCTGATCACCGAGATGCGGTCTGTGCAGGCAAAAATCCGTTCTGAATGCCGCGATGTCGGTGACCAGTTCGCCGAAGAGGCCCGCAAGATGCATTATGGTGAGGCCGAGGCCGAAGGCATTTACGGGCAGGCAACGCCGGAAGAGCGCGAGGCNCTGGACGANGAAGGCATCGCCGTCGTCGAAATGCCNTGGCTGCCAAAAGACAACTGACAAAATCACACAGCTGCCAAAAGGCAACTGACAAAATCACCGGTTTNATGNGCTTGGGCATGNCCATGATGTGCGTATGGTCATGACCCAGGTGTTGATCATCTGNCGCGGNGTACCCTCAACNAATGCTGATGCAAGTTCAGGCGTGGGTGCCGCTGGCAGCATAATTCACGGCCAGTGTCCCAACCCGGACAAATCCGTTTGCCCCAACCCGCCGTGCGGGCCGCGGGGCAAAGCCGGTGGTGTCGTCAAGGATGATGCCGGCCGCAGCAAATTCCGTGCGCAGCTCGGCCGGGCGCACAAACTTTTCGGGATCATGTGTGCCAACCGGCACCATGCGGACCACATATTCCAGCATGAATTTGGCAAGGGCCAGGGACGCCAGCGTGCGGTTTATTGTGGTGATGACAACAGTGCCGCCGGGGGCAAGCAGGGCAGCAATCGATGCGGCAAACAGGCGGCGGTCTGCTACATGCTCAATCACCTCCGAGGCATAGACGACATCAAATTGTGCGCCACCTTCTGCAAGCGCCTCTGCGGTGCAGCAATGATAGTCGATAGACAATCCGCACAGGGCCGCATGGGCGCTGGCGGCCTCAATCGCCGGTCCGCTGGCATCAATGCCGGTGACATTGCCGCCCAGCCGTGCCATCGGTTCGGCCAGCAATCCACCGCCACAGCCGATATCAAGTACACGCAATCCGGCAAGCGGCGCGCTGGCAGTACCGGTGCTGGCACCTGTACCAATCCGCCGGATGCTGTCCAGAATGTAATCGACGCGCACCGGCGTGAAGTCATGCAACGGTGCCATCGGGCCGGTTTCGTCCCACCATTCGGCCGACATGGCCGAGAAATTGCCAATTTCTTTTTCGTCTGCCGTCGTATCCACAGGCTTGCCCCGTTTCCCGGTTACCGCTATGACACAAGCGTTTTATTCACGCTTGCAACCATAGGGCAAAAATGGCTCTGATTGTTCAAAAATTTGGCGGCACCTCTGTCGGCGATCTTGACCGCATCCGCAATGTCGCATCACGCGTCAAGCAAGAGACAGATGCCGGGCACCAGGTCGCTGTCGTCGTGTCTGCGATGGCCGGAACGACCAACCAGCTGGTGGGGTGGGCGCGCGACATAGGGCCGATGCATGATGCGCGCGAATATGACACGATCGTGGCCAGCGGCGAGCAGGTGACGGTTGGTCTGCTGGCCATTGCGTTGCAGAATATCGGCGTGGATGCGCGGTCATGGCTTGGCTGGCAAATTCCGGTGCGCACGGATGATGTGCATGGTGCGGCACGAATTGATGCAATCGATACCGAACTGATGCGTGTGCGGCTGGCATCGGGTCAGGTGGCTGTTGTTGCGGGGTTTCAGGGTATTGCGCCAGATGGCCGGATTGCCACGCTGGGGCGCGGCGGGTCAGATACATCTGCGGTGGCGCTTGCCGCCGCCCTGTCGGCCGACCGCTGTGATATATATACAGATGTGGATGGTGTCTACACGACCGATCCGCGGATCGCGCCAAAGGCGCAGAAGCTGGAAGCCATCTCGTTCGAGGAAATGCTGGAAATGGCATCACTCGGGGCAAAGGTCCTGCAGACGAGGTCGGTGGCCATGGCCATGCGCCATAATGTCAAACTGCAGGTGCGTTCCAGCTTTAGTGACGCCCCGGGAACACTTGTCGTCAATGAGGATGCAATCGTGGAACAGGAAAAAATCAGCGGAATCGCCTATAGCCCGGATGAGGCGAAGGTCACGATCGAGGGTCTGCCGGATGAGCCCGGCACGGCAGCAGCTATTTTTGGAGAACTTGCCGCGAATCACATCAATGTCGACATGATCGTGCAGAGTGCAACAAGCGAGGGACAGGGCGCTGACATCACCTTTTCCATGGGTCGCAGCGACCTTGCCAAGGCGATGGACCTGATCAACGCAAGCAAGGATAGGCTGGCGTTCCATAATCTCTCTGCTGCTGAAAATGTGACCAAGATTTCGGTTGTCGGCATGGCAATGCGATCACAGCCCGGTGTTGCCAAGACCATGTTTGAAACGCTTGCTGAGCGCGGGATCAATATCGAGGTTATATCAACATCCGAGATCAAGATTTCGGTCCTGATTGCATCGGAATATACCGAACTTGCCGTGCGCAGCCTGCATACGGCATTCGGCCTTGATGCCGATGACTGAACGGCCGTCTGGCGGCTGAGACAGGGGCCAATTTATCG
>NYTO01000124.1 GCA_002683535.1 SAR116 cluster bacterium | reverse complement strand
TATATTCTGGAACCGGAACTGTGGCAGCAGCCTGACATGTCGGGGCGACAATTCGGTTTTCTGCAGGAATGTGTCGAAGAATTGGCGCGTGATCTGGCGGCGCGTGGCCAGCCGCTCGTCATCCGCATTGGCGATGCCGCCGCAATTCTTGCCGACCTGTGCGCTGCACATGGTGTTCAACGCATTCATGCCCATCAGGAAACATGGAATGGCTGGACCTACGAGCGTGACAGGCGCGTTATGAGGTGGGCGCGCAGCGCCGGTATCAAGGTTCAGGAATATCAGCAGTTTGGTGTGCATCGACGCATGACATCGCGGCGTGGCTGGGCATCCAGATGGGACCATCTGATGGAACAGCCCATATTGCCAGCGCCTGACCACCTGCCAGCGATTGATGTGACTGGTGACAGGTGGCCCACCCCGCGTGACATCGGCATTGCGGATGATCCCTGCCCACAGCGCCAGACGGGCGGGCGACAGGCCGGTCTTCACCTGATGGCCAGTTTCTTTGAGACCCGAGGCCGTGATTACCGCGCAGCAATGGCCACCCCGGTCAAGGCCGCTGACAGTTGTTCACGCCTGTCGGCCTATCTGGCATTCGGTTGTCTGTCGGTGCGCGAGGTATGGCAGGAAAGTCAGGCGCAGCGCGCCCGCGGCAGGCATGGCTGGGCAACCCAGATCAGAAGTTTTGAAAGCCGTCTTCACTGGCACTGCCATTTCATTCAGAAACTGGAAGATGAACCGGCGGCAGAGTTTCGCCCGTTCCATCCCGCCTATCATGCGCTGGAAAAGGGGGGCAGCGATGCGGCGGCCCGGCTTGCGGCATGGCAGACCGGGCAAACCGGCTATCCGCTGGTGGATGCCTGCATGCGCTATCTTGATGCTGGCGGCTGGCTGACCTTTCGCATGCGCGCCATGGTGATGAGCTTTGCCGCCTATCATCTGTGGCTCGACTGGCGGGCACCGGCGCTGCATCTTGCCCGCAAATTCACAGATTACGAGCCGGGAATCCATTACAGCCAATGCCAGATGCAGTCAGGCATGACGGGGATCAACACGCTGCGTATCTATAACCCCCTGAAACAGAGCCTTGAGCAAGACCCGGACGGCGTCTTTATCCGGCAATCGGTGCCCGAACTGACAGCAATGCCAACATCGCTGATTCACACGCCCTGGCTGAAACCTGCTATGGCAGCTGACTATCCGCCGCCGATTGTGGATGAGAAAACAGCCCGAAAAGCGGCTGCAGATGCAATGTTCGGGTTCCGCAAATCATCGCATCACCGGCGTGATGCACGCTATGTTGCCGAACGCCATGGCAGTCGCAACTGGCGCGGCTTTACCTCGGACCGGAACGGGTCGGCTGTACATGGGCGGCAGGGCCCGTCATCCAAACAGCCGTCATCCAAACAGCCATCATCAAAACACCGGTCATCAAATCAGATGGAACTTGATCTCTGATCGCCCTATCATGTGGTCCCGCTGCCGGAAAGGGCGCCCGTTCACCATGCTTTCAGATACTGAATGTCAGCACCTGCTGACGGCCCTTGTTGATCCTGTCCGGCGTGCCGGTGACAAGATCATGGAGATACATGCGCGCGGGGTTGTGGCGCGCAAAAAGCCGGATGGGTCGCCCGTGTCAGAGGCAGATGAAGCTGCCGAGGCAATTCTGCTGCAGGCGCTGGCTGGTCTGGCACCTGAAATTCCGGTCATTTCCGAAGAAAATGCCGACAGCCACAGGCTGGCCCCCTCGGACCAGTTCTTTCTGGTTGATCCGGTGGACGGCACCCGCGAATTCCTGCGACCGGATAGCAACGGGGCCTTTACGGTGAATATCGGACTGATCCAGCATGGTGCGCCGGTCATGGGGATTGTTTTCGCTCCGGCGCTGGATCGCCTGTTTCACGGTGTGGTCGGGGTGGGTGCAAGTGAGCAAGCAGCCGGCACGTCCCGCAGGCTGGAGGTGCGGCCAGTCCCGCAGAACGGTGCGGTGGCCATGGCCAGCCGCTCACATCGCGATGATCAGACAAATGACTGGCTTGCGGCGAACGGCATTACCGAAACGCTTGCCACTGGATCAAGTCTGAAATTTGGCCTGCTGGCAGCGGGAGAGGCCGATGTCTATCCGCGCTTTGGCCCGACAATGGAATGGGATACTGCGGCCGGTGAGGCGGTCCTGCGGGCGGCGGGCGGCATGGTGATCTGCCCTGATGGAACGCCCTTTATCTATGGCAAGCCTGAATATCGGAACGGTGCTTTCATTGCCTGTGCCGGATTCAGGATANCCTGATGTATCGACAGCTGAATTATCTGCAGCTGGATTATCCGCGTCCGATAAACGGCATTTTTGTTGCCATCACCGTCATGAACTGCACATTCGCATCCAGNGGCATCTCTGCCATATGAAACANTGAGCTTGCGACATGNGCNACATCCATGGTGGCTTCCGGGCGAATTGATCCGTCGGCTTGCGGCATGCCGGTCTTCATCGGTTCAACCATCTCGGTCAGTGCGTTTCCGATGTCGATCTGCCCGCAGACAATATCATAGGGCCGCCCATCCAGNGACAGGCTTTTGGTAAGTCCGGTAATGGCATGCTTGGTGGATGTATAGGGGGCCGAACCGGGGCGCGGTGCATGCGCCGAAACCGACCCGTTATTGATGATGCGCCCGCCTTGTGGNGACTGGCCGCGCATGATGGCAAAGGCTGCACGCGCGCACAAAAAAGACCCTGTCAGATTGATCCGCACCACATCCATCCAGACATCGATATCTGTCTCGTCAGCGGTTTTNGGCGGGCTGCCACGGCCAGCATTGTTGAACAGCACATCCAGCCGCCCCCAGNCTNTCAACGCAGTGTCAAAGGCCTGATCGACGCTGGCNGGATCGCCTACATCACAAACAAGCACCATCGCATCCGGATGATCGCCTGCTGTGGCCTTCAGCGTATCAGCGTTGCGCCCGATCAGCCCCACACGATACCCCGCTTCAAGGAATGTTCTGGCGGCAGCNGCCCCGATACCGCGACCGGCCCCGGTGATAATGATTGATTTCTTCATGCCAAACCCCTGCTGTGAAGGCACCTTAACGCTGCATCAGGCGGGCGTCCATGTGCAAGGGCGGTTGCAATCATCACGCTGCCGCTCTACCTGTCTAGCTGACACCCGCTTTGGGCCACCATTACTCAGACTTCCGAAAAGAGGCCGTATTGGGCGCAACGCCTGCATTCGTCATTCATCCTGATATTCGCAGNATGCCCCTGCCGCGTGGACCCGACGCCATGCTGGCCGAGGCAGTGCAGCTTGTCGGTGCGATCAGCCTTGAGGTGGTGCATGCCGAAAGTGTCAGCCTTCACAAGCCGCGCGCACCAACCTTTCTTGGCACCGGTTATGTCGACAGGATTGCGGCCACTGCCGAAGAGCATGATGACCCGATTATCGTGATCAACGCNGCGCTGACACCGGTGCAGCAGCGCAACCTTGAAACACGCATGAAATGCAAGGTGATCGACCGCACTGCCCTGATTCTGGAAATTTTTGGCGCGCGGGCACAGACGCATGCGGGCCGTCTNCAGGTTGAGNTGGCAGCGCTGACCTTTCAGNGCAGCCGGCTGGTACGCAGNTGGACCCACCTTGAACGCCAGCGNGGCGGTGGNGGGTTTCTTGGCGGTCCGGGCGAACGCCAGATCGAACTTGANCGCCGGATGCTGATGGATCGTGTTGTCCGTATCAAGAAGGAACTGAAAGAGGTTGAGCGCACGCGCCATATCCAGCGCGGCAACCGGCAGCGTGGCGAAGTGCCGACAATCGCACTGATCGGTTACACCAACGCTGGCAAGTCGACGCTGTTCAACCGGTTGACCGGTGCCGGGGTGNTGAGCAAGGACATGCTGTTTGCCACGCTTGACCCGACCATGCGCGCCATCACCCTGCCATCCGGGCGCGAGGCGGTTCTGGCCGATACGGTCGGTTTCATCAGCCAGCTGCCAACCGAACTTGTCGAGGCCTTCAAGAGCACTCTTGAAGAGGTGGTGCAGGCTGATTTGCTGCTGCATGTGCATGACTCGGCCTCGCCGCTGGTTGCCGAAGAGGCAGGCGATGTGCATGACGTCCTTGGNGATCTGGGNCTGGANGAAGAGGCNCAGGACCAGCGCCTGCTGTCGGTGCTNAACAAGTCCGATCTGCTGGATGATGATGATGACCAAANCGATGTTCTGGATAATCTTGTGCCGGGTGCCGCGCGGGTATCGGCGCTGACAGGAAACGGGATCGATGATCTTCTGGCCGATATCGACCGGCATCTGGGGGCGGGTCGGCGCAGCGCAAAGATCATCATCGGTCCGGCTGATGGCGCAGCGCGCGCCTGGCTGTTCGATCGCGGACAGGTCCGCCAGTCCGAAATNTCGGATACTGGTGANATNTGCCTGGAGGTGTCGATGGAGGAGGCGGACTGGGCCCGCTTTCACGCCCGCTGGCCCGAACTTGCCCAGTGATTTTCAGCCATGCCCGGTGATTTCCGGCATTCCAAAGCCTGGTAAAAACAGCTAGTTTGCAAACAGCCAGAAGCAATCTGACGGGGATGAAAAAAATGGAACGCACAGTTTTCCTCAACGGTGACTTCATGCCCGAAAGCGAGGCGCGTCTTCCCATTTTTGACCGCGGATTGCTGTTCGCTGATTCGGTGTATGAAGGCTTTGGTATTCTGGATTCGCAGATCACTGATTTTGAATATCACATGAACCGGCTGGACCGCTCGCTTGGTGAACTGAACATGCCATCCCCGATGACGCGCGATGATCTGTTGGCAGCCATGATGAAGCTGATTGCAGTGAATGATGCGAAAGAGGGATTTCTTTATCTGCAGATTACCCGCGGCACTGGTGACCGCAGCTATCTGTATGATGACAGCTACACCCCCAATATTTTTGCCTTCACACAGGGTGAAAAATTTCCGGCCGACAGCACCCCGGACCCGGTTGTGCTGGCAACAGTACCGGATATCCGCTGGGCGCGCCGCGACATCAAGACAACCAATCTGCTTGGTCAGGTGATGGCAAAGCAGGCGGCGCATCTTGCCGGTGCGCAGGAAGCGCTGATGATCGCACCGGATGGCGATGTCACCGAGGCCGGGTCATCCAGCTTTTTCTTTATCAAGGACCGGGAATTGTTCGTTCGTCCCGTCAGTAACGAAATTCTGCATGGCATAACCCGCCAGACCATGTTGCGCGTGGCCGAACAATTCCAGCTGAAGATTCGCGAAACAACCTACACGCTGGATGAGGTGTTGTGCGCTGACGAGGCTTTTATTACAGCCGCGTCGATTTACGTTCTTCCCGTCGGGCGCATTGATCACCATATAATCGGAGACGGGACAACCGGACCGATTACCGCTGCATTGCGCACTGCCTATCTGGAGACTGCGCGGGCAGAATTTCCGGCCTTGCCCGACGACGCAGAAGGGTGACGGTTCATCTGTCCGATATCGCACTTGATTGAAGTTGTGGCGGGCTGACCGGAAACACAGGGGGAATGACCAGCAGATGGAACTGGCGTTGAACACAACGTTGGAACAGTTACAGGCAATCGCCAGATGTCCGATGCCGCAGGCAACGGCCATGCCCAAGGCGATGTATGTGCTGCCTGAAATTCTTGCTGAGGAAGAAAACCGGGTCTTTGCGACCAGTTGGCTGTGTGCGGGGCGTGTTGACGAGCTGCCGGATGTTGGCGACTACATGACGTTCGAACATGGCCGTCAGCCGGTGATTGTCATCCGCGGCGCCGACGGCATGATCCGGGCGCATGCAAATGTCTGCCGTCACCGGATGATGCGACTTGTTGACGGGCGCGGCAACACCCGCAAATTCACCTGCCCCTATCATGCCTGGACCTATGATCTGGATGGCCAGCTGGTTGCCGCACCGTTCATGGACAAAACCGAGTGTTTCAGCAAGGCCAAACTTGGTCTGCATCCGGTGCGATGCGACATCTATCAGGGCTGGATCTATCTGTCGCTGGACCCGGACGCTGTGCCGGTTGCCGATGCGCTGGCCGATCTGACGCCGGTCATGGCTGATTACGCGCAGGAAGACTATGTCACCATATTTGCTGAAGAACATGTCTGGGACACCAACTGGAAATGCCTGACAGAAAACTTCATGGAGAGCTATCACCTGCCGGTTGCGCACAAGGCAACGGTAGGCGCGCACCAGAACACCGATCAGACAAGCTTTGATCCGGCCGGTGCACATGATGCCTACACATATCAGCTGTTCACCAAGCGTGACACAACGCCGGTCGGATGCGCCCACCCTGACAATACGCGCCTGAAAGGGCGATGGCGCAATACATCGGTGATGCCGACAATCTTCCCGTCGCATATGTATGTGCTGGCCCCGGATCATTTATGGTATCTGGCGCTGCAGCCTGATGGTGTAGGGCGCACCCGTATCCGCTATGGTGCAGCCATCGCCCCCGAGATGCTGGCCGCCCAGGATGACCGCGACGGGTTTATCGCTGATACGAAGGCGTTTCTCGATCAGGTGCAGAGTGAGGACAAGCATGTTGTCGAGGGCATGTATCGCGGGGCGCAGTCACCGCTTGGCAGCAGCGGACCGTTAAGCTGGCTGGAACGCGGGAAC
>NYTO01000123.1 GCA_002683535.1 SAR116 cluster bacterium | reverse complement strand
GTTACTTCTTGAAGTATGTTGCCCATTCTGCGGCGGGGTCACCCGGCAGATCAGACAAATTGAATATATGGAACAGCCGGATGATTCGCAGTCTCGCCCACCTAGCAAGGGATACGTCACGAAGTGCAGTTCGTCTTGCAACCTTGCTGACAGTCTGCTTGTGCGGTCCCATATCGGCCGCTGCGGCAACCATGGAACCGATTCGGTTCGACGGAACGGCCTTGCCGCTGCCAAAGCCCGACTTTGCATCCTTGCTGCCGGGTGAACTGGTTGACATGACGGTGCCGCTGTCGCGACCCGATCTGTCAGACATTCTTCCCAAGTCAACTGCCACCCTTGCCGAAATGGTGCTGGCGCAAACAGGTCAGCAATCAACACGTGAAGATGTCTACAAACTGCAGAGCGGTGAAGGGCTTGCCACCCTGCTGGCACGCGCCGGCTTCACGCGCGCCGAAGCATCGGCAGCCATCAACGAGGTGATCGGCCGCGCCAGTCTGCGCGCACTGCCTGTCGGACTTGAGGTGCGCGCCACCGAACATGGCTTTGCCTTCAGCACCAAAAGTGGCCGCGAGATCTATGCCCTTCGTGATCCCGAGGAAGGCTGGATGGCCTTCACCGCAATTCGGCCGGTTGAACGTTATGTCGCCTATGCACAGGGCATTATCGATGATTCGATCTATCGCGCGGCCAGCGCCAGCGATATTCCTGACAGGGCGCTTGCCGAATATATCCGGGTAATGGGTTTTTCTGTTGATTTCCAGCGCGAGGTGCGCAGTGGCGATGCGTTTGAGCTGTTGTATGAACAGGCCGTCGACAGCATTACCGGTGATCTGGTCGAGACCAAACTTCACTACGCCGGGCTGATGCTGTCAGGCAAACAGCTGGGCTATTACCGGTTCGACCATGATGGCACCCGTGTCGGCTGGTATGACCGCAACGGCCAATCTGCAGCGCGCACCCTGATTCGCACCCCGATTTCAGGCGCGCGCCTGTCTTCCTCCTTTGGCATGCGCCGTCATCCGATCAGTGGCTACAACAAGATGCACAAGGGTGTCGATTTTGCCGCGCCAAGCGGGACACCGATTATTGCAGCCGGCAGCGGCGTTGTGATCAAGTCTGGCTGGCTTGGCGCGTATGGCCGTTATGTTCGCATTCGCCACAATGGCACCTATTCAACAGCTTATGCGCATATGTCTCGTATTTCGCGCGGCATCACGCCGGGCGCGCGTGTCGAACAGGGACAGGTGATCGGCTATGTCGGGTCCAGCGGCCGGTCAACCGGTCCGCACCTGCATTATGAAATCCTGGTCAATAACCGGAAGGTGAACCCGTTGACGGTCAGCTTGCCGACCGGAGAGAAAATTCCGCCAGAACTGCTTGCTCCGTTTAAAAAGCGTGTCGAGCTGGTGGAAGCCGAAGTGATGGCAACAGGCTCGCTGCACTTTGCCGGCATGGAGCTTCTGCCGTCGGAACTTGTATCAAATTGACAACCAGCCACCAGCCAGAGATGTCGCTGCCAGCAGAACGGGCACCTGAATGATTGTCGATTCGTTATGGCATTTCCCGATCAAGGGACTTGAAGGCGCCTGCCGCGATACGGTGTATCTTGAGGCCGGCCAGCATTTTCCTGATGATCGTATCTTTGCCATAGGCAACGGGCATGCGCGCCATGCAGAGTCCGCAGCCGGGGCCTGGCACAAGAAAGCCTTCTTTTTGCAGCAGATGACTCTCGAACAGCTTGCCGAGCTCAGCTGTGTATTCGATGGCACAAATCTGCAAATCCACCATCGCGGCAAGCTGGCCGTCGAAGGTGACATGAACAGTCCGGATGGCGCACGCGACATTGAAAGCTTCTTTGCCAGACTTGTGGGCCACCAGATTCCCGGGGACCCGCGTCTGATGCGTATCGCCGACGGGTCCTACGCTGATACCAAAGATGCGCTGATCTCGCTTGGCGGAACAGCGTCGGTTGACCGCTTCGCCAGTGAAACCGGCACCAGGCCGGATATGCGGCGCTTCCGGCTGAATATCATGCTGCAGACAGATATCCCCTTTGCCGAATCGGATCTGATTGGCAAACGGGTTCGGCTTGGCATGGCTGAATTGAAAATCGTGGCGCCGGTGGGGCGGTGCGCCGCCATCGATGTGGACCCCGAAACCGCGGTCCGCGGCCCGCATTATCTGCCTGTCATGGAGCGGGCATTCGGGCATACCGATCTTGGTATCTTTGCTGAAGTTGTCACCAGCGGTGCTGTCGGCATCGGCGACACGCTGGCTGTTCTCGACTAGATTGCCCACCAGAACACCCGATCAGCAAACAGCCGGCATTGGGCCCGGCCACAGATCGGCACCGGCCCGGCAAGGGTAAATGCGCGGCGCCATATAAAGGCCCCGAATCATATGAAAGCTGCTGCTGCTGTCGGCCTAGCTGGCCGAGGCAGTGTCCTGTTCTTCTTGCACAATCTTCGACAATTTGGCCGGCGTCAGGTCAACTACCTCGGCGGCGGCATCCTCTGCAGGCGCTTCGGGTTGCGGTGCGTCTTCAGGCTGGGGCTGCGCATCTTGACGTGGCTGCCGGTCTGGCTGGCGATCTGCCGTCTGGGCGGCATGTTGTGCCTTGCGCTCTTCGGCAGCATCGACAGCCGCCTGGTGAAGGCGGAAATAATGATCAGAAAACTGGGTATACGCCTCAGCTGTGATCCGCTCGCCTGCGGCGGCGGCGTCATGCGCCAATGCCAGATATTTCTCGTTCAGCTGCTGTGCATTTCCGCGCAGCTTTACATCAGGACCGTTTGATTCATATGAGGTGTTTCTATTGGGCGCATGTGGTTGGGCGTTGCTGTTGCCGTTACCGCGACGGCCACGGCCACGGCCACGCTTCGCATTCTGAGGTTGTCTCATTTACCTGCTTACCAATTATTTACGTGTTGTGTGAAAGCGGAACAGGGCATTAGGTGCCCGAACGTTCGGCTTACTGTCTATCCCGCCATATTTGGAGGTGTTGTAGCAACAGAGCCAGTCTTTACTACGTGGCCTGTTTGAACCAAGAAAACAATAGCCATCAGTCACCCTGTTTATCAAGTGAAAATATGTATGTCGGCAAAATTACCAGTCCAGACTTGATGAACAGCCATCTGCAAATGTCGACCAGCCACATGCCTGTCCCGATGCCCATCGCTGGATATCATTACGCATGCGTCAGCGCGAGGCATCGCACAACGCCCGCCAGATCGGCATGCGTGGCTGTCACCTGAAGGCCGGCCGCCAGCGCGATGGGCGTCACCTGCGGGGCCTGACCGGCACCAATTTCCACAAAGGCGCGGCCTGTCTTGGCCAGCCGCCTGCCGATTGCCAGCATGACCTGCCGCCAGGATTCCAGCCCGTCCCCGCCACCATCCAGCGCACGAGCAGGATCAAAGCTGGCAACTTCGGGAGCCAGTGACGCAATCTCGGCAGAGGGAATATAGGGTGGATTCGAAATCACCATATCAAAGCTGCCAAGCGCCGTCAGATCATCGGCAAAGGCGGCCGTCTGGAAGCGGACCCGCCCAGAAAGACCCAGCGCGCCTGCATTCCGGCGCGCCGTTTCGACCGCGTTGCTGCTGATATCCACGCCGCANCCGCTGGCGTCAGNCAGCTCGGCAAGACAGGCCANCAACAGGCAGCCGCTGCCGGTGCCCAGATCAAGGATGCGCGGGGCCTTCATCTGNCGGCCTGCCGCNACAGCNGCCNCAACCAGCGTTTCAGAATCGGGGCGNGGNTCCAGCGTATCGGGAGACANCATGAACCGCAGCGACCAAAACTCTCGCCACCCCCTGATTCGGCTGACCGGCTCACCANCTATGCGCCGTTCGACAAGTCCGTTCAAAGCCGCCNCGTCATCGGCAGTCCAGCGGTCGAGTGTTTCATGTGGCAATACAGCGTCATCGCGCTGCAAGGCAGTCGCCAGAAGCAGCCGCGCATCAAGCTGTGATGTGTCAATGCCGGCATCGGCNAGACGGGCTGCAACACCTGCCAGAACGTCACGCGCCTCGGTCACCNGCATCCTGACTTCTGNGCCCGGATGTGCAAGGTGAACAGCGGGCTGGCATGGCTNTCATGTTGCATCGGTATCGGCATTTCCTTCGGCAAGACGCTGTGCCTGATCCTCAGAGACCAGGGCCTCAACCACCTCGTCCAGCGCTTCACCTGCAACGATCTTTTCCAGCTTGTACAGCGTCAGATTGATGCGGTGGTCAGTCACCCGGCCTTGCGGGAAATTATAGGTCCTGATGCGTTCCGAGCGGTCACCAGACCCGACCTGTCCCTTGCGTGAGGCGGCGCGTTCCGCCTGCAGGCGTGCGCGCTCGGCGTCATAAAGCCTTGCCCGCAGAATTTTCATCGCCTTGGCCCGGTTCTTGTGCTGTGACTTTTCATCCTGCTGGCTGACAACAATGCCCGTTGGAATATGTGTGATCCGCACCGCCGAATCTGTTGTGTTGACTGACTGGCCGCCCGGACCTGATGCCCGGAATACGTCAATCCTCAGATCACTTTCCTGTACGTCGATATCAACATCCTCAGCCTCTGGCAGCACCGCAACTGTGGCGGCCGATGTATGGATACGTCCGCCCGCCTCGGTTTCGGGAACACGTTGCACGCGATGCACGCCAGATTCGAATTTCAGACGNGCAAACACATCTGACCCGGCGATATTCGCCGTNGCTTCCTTNTACCCGCCAATGCCTGTTTCGGATATTTCCATNACCTCAAACCGCCAGCCATGACGCGCGGCAAACCGCTGATACATGCCAAACAGATCGGCAGCAAACAGCGCCGCCTCGTCACCGCCGGTACCCGCGCGCACTTCAAGAATGGCATTGCGCGCATCATCCTTGTCGCGCGGCAANAACAGCAGTTGCAGCGCCTGNTGCGAATCGGGCAGGCGGGCATCGATCTCGTCAATTTCCTGCTGCGCCATCTCCTGCATCTCGGCATCATCGCCAGCTTCGGCAAGCAGCAATTCTGCGGCAGCGCGATCGCTTTCCAGACTCCGTACCAGTTCAACCTGCTCACAAACAGGTCGCAGTTCGGACAATTCGCGCGACAGGNCTGTCATCTCGGCAGGCGCCATGTCAGCCGCCTGCGACAACCGGCCCTCAACTTCGGCACGGCGTGCCAACACCTTGTCCATCGACTGATCAAGACTCATGACGCATCCTCATTACCCNGATTTTGCAGCAGTCGCGCNACCAGATCAGCCTGTGCCANCTCTTCCTGCGCGCCTTCACCAAGGTCNCGCAGNTGCACCGTACCGCTGGCCAGTTCCGCACCCCCAAGGATCACCGCATAACGGATACCGGCCCGATCAGCCTTTTTCATCCGCTTGCCTATATTGCCGCCAGTTGGCAGATCAACGGCAATACCAGCCGTGCGCAGCGCCTCGGCCAGCNCAAAAGCNGTGCTGTCGGCATCTTCNTCGGCAGACATGACCGCAACGCGCGGCATATCAACCGGCGCATCACCTGCCAGCATGGCCAGGCGTTCGATACCCGCAGCCCAGCCAACGCCGGCAACGGGCGGACCGCCCAGCATCTCTGAAAGCCCGTCATAGCGCCCGCCACCCAGAACAGTTCCCTGCGCGCCAAGCGCATCGGTGATGAACTCAAACGCCGTATGGCAGTAGTAATCAAGGCCGCGCACCANCAGCGGGTCAAATTCCCAGTTGATCCCTGCCGCGTCCAGCGCCGTGGTCACCGCTTT
>NYTO01000122.1 GCA_002683535.1 SAR116 cluster bacterium | reverse complement strand
TGGCGGAAATGGCGGGTTACCGTGCCGTGGGCGGCTTCAGCCTCAACGGTCTTGCCATCCGGGGTCATTAGCACCGATGTCATCAGTCCCAGTGATCCAAAGCCCTGCGCAACCGTGTCTGATTGAACGTCGCCATCATAGTTTTTGCAGGCCCAGACAAATCCGCCTTCCCATTTCAGGGCGCAGGCCACCATGTCATCAATTAGGCGATGTTCATAGGTGATCCCGGCCTCGCGGAACTTGTCCTCATATTCGGTCTCAAACACCTCTTCAAACAGGTCCTTGAAGCGTCCGTCATAGGCTTTCATGATAGTGTTTTTGGTGGACAGATAGACTGGCCAACCAAGATCAAGCCCGTAATTCATACAAGCGCGGGCGAAACCGCGGATTGAATCATCAAGGTTGTACATTGACATGGCAACGCCGCCAGCCGGGAAATCGAACACTTCATGCGTCACGGGGTCGGACCCATCGGCCGGCTTGAATGTCATTGTCAGCGTGCCGGCGCCCGGAACAACCATGTCGGTGGCGCGGTACTGGTCACCAAATGCGTGACGGCCGATAACAATCGGCTTGGTCCAGCCGGGGACAAGGCGCGGGACGTTGCGACAGATGATAGGTTGGCGGAACACTGTGCCGCCCAGAATGTTGCGGATCGTGCCGTTTGGCGAGCGGTACATCCGCTTCAGCCCGAATTCTTCCACCCGCTCTTCGTCAGGGGTGATCGTCGCGCATTTCACACCAACACCGTATTCCTTGATCGCATTGGCTGTATCGATGGTGATCTGGTCGTCAGTCTCATCGCGCTTTTCGATACCAAGATCGTAATATTTCAGGTCGATGTCCAGATAGGGGAAAATCAACTTGTCCTTGATCTTCTGCCAGATGATCCGGGTCATCTCGTCGCCGTCTATTTCNACAACGGGTGTTTTCACTTTNATACGGGACATTGGAAATCCTTCATGTCTTGCGTTAACGCACCGGGCTGGCAAGCCAGCCGTTCACACGCCGTTCCATCCTGCAAGTCAGGTTGGCATAGACGTCATGACCTTTTGGTGGGCAGAGGGCCGCAGCATCGCAACGTGGCACCATCGCGGCCCAGAACAGGTCGTCGCCTTTGTACGTTTGCTGCCCGGATTTCGCAAGGGTGATGCTGGATTTTTGACCAATACAGCCTGCTTTTTTTGCCGGCTGTCCTGTCAGGCTCTGCCCTGTTCAGGCCTTGGCTATCTGCTTCAGGTGGCTCGACATGTCATCAAGCGATGTAACGGTATCGAAATGGTTGAGGTGATCATCATGCATGAANCCCTCGGCAATCACNTTTTCCAACATGGCCAGAAGGTGATCCCAATAACCGTGCNCATTCAGGATGATGACCGGCTTTTTGTGCAGATCAAGCTGTCGCCAGGTGGTGATTTCCATCGTTTCATCCAGNGTGCCAAGCCCACCCGGCAGGACAATGAAGGCATCNCTCTCAGCATACATCATTTCCTTGCGCTGATGCATCGTGTCGATCACATGAAGCTTTGTCACTCCGGCGTGGCCAATCTCGATCTTGTCAAGGAATTTAGGAATTATTCCAGTGACATAGCCGCCCGATTCAACGGCCCCATCGGCGACCCTGCCCATCAATCCACTGCGCCCNCCCCCATAGACAAGACCCAGTCCGTGATCGGCAATCAATTTGCCGAGCCCGTAAGCTATGTCACCGAATTCAGGGTTGTTTCCATGGGCGGCACCGGCAAACACGCAGATATTTTTCATCTATTTCCAACAACGGGCAATTGAAACAATGGGNTTATATCATTACGGTGATAACGTTCAAGAGCCAGAGAAAAGGTTGGCAGGTGCGATTACTTACCTATATTTTGATCGGAGCAGGGTCCGCTTTGGCNGTTATGGCACTTGCATTTGTGCTGTTTGACCGGGCCGACGTTGAGACAGTTGCACCGCAAACCAACACCGCGACTGTTACCGCTGATGAAGCCACAACAGATACATCTGATGCTGGCGGCAGTGACAGCGCACCTGAAACAGATGCTGACAAAGAAACGGACACCAGCGCTGAAACTGATGCAGCGACAGGTTCGGGTTCANATACGGTCACAAGTCCGTCCGCTGCAACCGACACTGGCGAGACCGCAGTTGAACTTGAAATTGATCTTGCGCAGGTCAAGCCGGACGGCGCGGCTGTCTTTGCCGGCAAGTCAGCCGCCGGGGCGAAGATCACTGTCTTTGAAGGTGATGTCGTTCTGGGTGAGACNNTGGCCGATGAGAATGGCGAATGGGTTGTGGTTCTGGACAAGAATCTGGGCCCCGGCGACCATCTGGTATCGATTGGCAGCAGCAGCGAGGACGGCACAACCGCAATTGCTGACATAGCACTCGGCATTCAGGTGTCGGAAGGCAAGGATGAACGCCCGCTGGTCGCGCTTTTGCCTGAAACCGAAGATGCGCTTCCCGAATTGTTGCAATCACCTGATGACAAGGTGGTTGAGGTTGCGGGCAAAACGGCATCAGGCAGCGCAGATGCGCCTGTTGTGCCGGCCGTTGCACCNCGTTCTCTTGCCTGGAAGGATGGCGGCCAGCTGGTCATATCCGGCGTATCGCGCGGCGGCACAGTTGTTGAGGCGACGGCAGATGGACGCCCGTTTGGCAGCGGTTCGGCCGGCCCGGATGGCAACTGGCAGCTTGCTGGCAAGGNTGNCCTTGATGTGCAAAGNCGNATGATGACTTTNGTTCTGCGTGACGCGGANGGGACAGTCGTTGCCAGTTACAAATTGCCGGTGGCAACCCGTGATCTGTCCCGTGGCCTTGATGGCAGCCAGATGGTTGTTGTGCAACGTGGCGATGCCTTGTGGCGTATCGCGTTCAGCTCATACGGTGAAGGTATCAGATTTGTGGATATNGTGCGCCGCAATGCTGGTGCCATTGGTGATCCGGATCTGATCTTCCCGAACCAGATTTTTGCTATTCCGGACTAGCTTTCAAGTGTTTCTGCAGACAATATTTGTTGTGCTGGCCGGAGAACCTNCNCACAGCGAGNCTCCGCTNTAGATAGCGGNCATGAGACAGGTTTTGAGGAAGGACCATGACAGCTAAGCCCGAACTCGCCGAGGTGGCACCTGANGGATGGCCTGTGCTGGCCGCAGCGGGCATTGTCACCATCTTGCTGGCGTTTCTGGCGCTGCCGCTGGCCGGGGTNGCTCTTGGTCTGATGGTCTGGCTGCGTCATATCCTGCGTATTCCTGTGCGCAAGCTTCCCGCAGATGCCGAACATCATATTCTGGCGCCGGCTGACGGGGTGGTNCTTTCGATCGGNGCNCCAGGCAGTCANGATGGCGATGTCTTGACCCGCCTTGTGCGGATCACCATCAAGACGCGCCTCAGCGATGCCCAGCTTCAATGCGCACCGGTAAGCGGGCGTGTGCGNGACAANTTCCTGATCCCGGGCCTGTTCCTGAGCGCGGCTGACGAGGTGTCGGCGCGGCGCGACAATGAACGCCGTGAAGTCACCATCGAGACCGANAAGGGCGANGCNATNATGCTGGTGCAAATNGGCACCCGTACCGCGCGTCAGCTGGTGTGCCGTCACAACCCCGGNANGACACTNGCCGCTGGCGCATCGCTTGGTATGGCCCGACTGGCCGGTTTGACGGATATATTCGTTCCGGCTGATTGCGCGCTGGCTGTGCAGGAAGGNCAGAGCGTNCTGGCAGGTGAAACGATNNTGGCNACATTTGCCGGANATNCCGNACACGCAGGACATGCAGGAGACGCAGGACAGAGGCGCGGCCCTGCCGNGCACTGATGCTTGATTCCACTCTAAGACCCCTTGTTGACCGCGCTCTTGGCCCGCTGGCGCGGCTGCTTGTCCGTCTGGGTGTAACAGCCAATATGGTGACCTGGACCGGGTTTGTGATTGGTATGGGGGCAGCGGCCTCGATTGCTGCCGGTTGGTTCATCGCCGGCCTTGTCATGGTTCTTGCCAACCGGATGTGCGATGGTCTGGACGGCGCTGTGGCGCGCGCCAGCCGGCCAAGTGATGTTGGCGGATTTCTGGATATCACGCTGGATTTCATTTTCTACAGCGCCATTCCTTTTGCTTTTTGTGTGAATGACACACAGCACGCACTGGCGGGGGCTTTTCTGATCTTCAGTTTTGTGGGCAGCGGGTCCAGTTTTCTTGCCTTTGCCATTATTGCGCAAAAGCGCGGCATTTCGACCGACCAGCGGGGAAAAAAGTCATTCTTCTACCTCGGCGGCTTGACCGAAGGCACCGAGACTATCATTTTCCTGATAATCGCCAGTCTCATGCCAACTTACTTTGGCGTTTTGGCGTGGATTTTTGGAAGTCTGTGCTGGGTGACAACCGTGACCCGTATCAGGACAAGTCTTGAAATGCTGCAGGCTCATCAGGCTGAAACTACAGGAGACGACGAATGAAATTTGGTGTTGGCCAGGCGATACCGCGCATCGAAGACCCCAGACTTGTGACCGGCAAGGGTCGTTACACTGACGATATTGACCCGGGAACAGGGCTTGCTGTTGCCTTTTTGCGGGCACCGCTGGCGCATGCGCGTCTTGTGTCAGTTGAAACGGCCGCCGCCGCTGCCATGCCGGGTGTGCATCTGGTGGCGACACAGGCTGATCTCGATGCAGACGGCGTTGGCGATATCCATTGTGAACATCAACTGACGAATGCTGATGGTGCGCCGATGAACATGGTTTCGCATCCGCCCATGGTGCGCGATGTCAACCGCACTGCTGGCGATATCGTGGCTGTGGTTGTCGCCGATGACGTGACGTTGGCAAATGACGCGCTGGAACTGATTGATGCCCGCTATGAAAGCTTTGATGCGGTAACAGACGTTTATGCAGCGATCGATGCGGGTGCGCCGCAGCTGTATGATGCATATCCAGACAACATCGCCTTTGACTGGGTGGCCGGCGACCATGATGAAACCGATGCCGCGCTGGCAGCTGCAACGGATAATGGATGTGAAATCTTCGATATTGATGTGATCAACAACCGGGTCATCATCAACGCGATGGAAACGCGCCCGATCGTTGCCGAACCCGACCCGGAAGATGGCACGCTGAACATGTGGTGTGGCACGCAGGGTCCTGTTGGCATTGCAAAACAGCTGACGGCAGCGCTTGGTCTGCCAAAAGGCGGGGTGCGGGTGCGTACTGGTGATGTGGGTGGTGGCTTCGGTTTCAAGATTTTCCTGCATCCGGAACAGCTGATTGTTGCCTGGGCAGCCCGCAAATTGGGCACGCGCTTGCGCTGGCAGCAGAACCGCTCAGACGGGTTTTTGTCTGATTTGCATGGCCGCGACAACCGGACCAAGGCACGTGCAGTTGTTGATGCAGATGGCAAGGTGCATGCGCTGCAGGTCACTGTGCATGCCAATATGGGATCATGGCTTTCCAATTTTTCGACCTACATCCCGACCCTGTCCGGCTCGCGAACGCTGACAACGGTATATGCAATTCCGACAGCCAGCCTGCGGGTGCTTGGTATCATGACTAATACGCCGGCGGTTGACGCTTATCGCGGCGCTGGTCGTCCTGAGGCGAATTATGTGATGGAACGCTTGATGGACATGCTGGCCGACAAGATGGGCATCGATCGTATCGAAATCCGGCGTCGCAACATGATCACAGCCAGCCAGATGCCGTTTACCATGGTGTGTGGCGGCACAATTGATGATGGCGAGATACACGAATTGATGGATGCAGCGCTGGCCCATGCTGACCATGACGGATTCAAGGCGCGCAAGGCCGAGTCCGAAAGCCGCGGCATGCTGCGCGGATTTGGCGTGGGCATGTATCTGGAACAATGTGGTGGCGGCGGTGATGGCGGCGTAAAGGTCAGTTTCCGTGATGATGGCAGCATTCTTGTGCTGGCCGCGCAGCAGGAAAACGGGCAGGGACATCGCACGACCCTGACGCAGATCCTGTCTGACAGGCTTGGCTATGATGCCGACAAGATCGAGATTTTTCAGGGTGACTCCGCAATCACGCCATATGGGGCGACTGGTGGGGCCCGGATGACCGCAGTATTGGGCTCCACGGTTGCCGAAGTGGCCGCACGTACACTAGACAAGGCACGCCCGCATGCGGCTGAGGCGCTGGACTGCAATCCGGATGATCTGGTCTTTATCGACGGTATTTTCTCTGCAAAAGGCACCAACAGATCGATTACTATTGAAGATCTGGTGTTGCGTCTGGTGCCGGAGAGCGGTGACCATCCATTCAACATCAACCACCAGTATGAACCGGACGGATCGACCTATCCCTATGGCTGTCATATCGCCGAATTGGAAATTGACCCGGCCACCTGCGCTGTCAGCCTTCACCGGTACACGGTGGTCGATGACTTTGGTACGGTCATCAATCCGATGATGCTGGAAGGCCAGATACATGGCGGCATCGCACAGGGGATCGGTCAGGCGATTCATGAACATGCGGTGTTTGACGAACAGGGCCAGCTGGTGGCCGGATCGCTGATGGATTACCGGCTGCCACGCGCTGATGATCTGCCAGCATTCGATATCCATTTCCGCAATATTCCCTGCAAGAACAATATTCTGGGGGTAAAGGGATCGGGTGAGGCCGGGGCGATTGGCGCACCGCAGGCCATGATTGCTGCGGTGACTGATGCGCTGGGTGTGACACATGTCGATATGCCGGCCACACCCGCGGCGATCTGGGATGTCTTGCAAACCAAAACATCGAGTGAGGACGCATAATGGGTGACAAGATTATCAAGTCGGAAGCTGTATGGCGCTCGGAACTTACAGCAGAGCAATATCACGTTGCGCGTGAGCATGGCACCGAGCGGGCGTTTACAGGCGCGTTGGACAAGCACTATGAAAAGGGCATCTACAGCTGTGTCTGCTGTGGTGAAGCCTTGTTTTCATCCGACACAAAGTTCAATTCGGGCAGCGGCTGGCCCAGCTTTTATGAAAAGCTGGACGCCGATGCGATTACTGAAACCGTAGATGACAGCTTTGGCATGCGGCGCACCGAGGTGCAGTGCAGCCGATGCGATGCGCATCTTGGCCATGTGTTTCCCGATGGACCAGCACCAACCGGCCTTCGCTATTGCATAAATTCGGCGTCACTGTCCTTCACGGATGCCGAATAACATCTGTGTGAACGACGCGGGCCTGCAGAGGCCCCCCGTCAGGATGTCCAGGACGGCAGCCGGGTCAGGATGGCAGCCGGGTTGGCACAAGTATGGAATCAAGCGCTGGCATTGTGTTCAGCGGGCTTGCATCAATCGGTGTCACGCCGTGACCGCGCTGCCAGTTCGCATCATGTCGATGCTCCGCACCATAGCCGCTGCCGCGCTGCCCGTGATGTCCGCCGCCATGATGCCGCTTGATGCGGCGGGGCATTTCGTCGGTCGACAGCATGCCGTCTGCATTGACATCCAGCTTGTCAAACAGCGCCGCCAGACGTGCTGAAAACTCGTCTTGCGAAATGGTGCCATCACCGTCGGCGTCCAGCTTTGAAAAGCGCTGTTCATTCTTGGCCAGCATTTCATCGCGCGTCAGCATGCCGTCACCATTCTTGTCGAGTGACAATGCCTGAAAGCTTTGAATATGCTTGCGATGACCGAAATGGCCTGATTGTCCGGCAATAGCCAGACCAGCAACAATAACACCGGAAAGCGCCAGGCCCCCGGCAATGATGAATGTACGATTGATTTGTTTCATGGCATATATCCGTTTGTTCAAATGTTGCGAGAGTGCAGATGTTGCAAATGTGAGTGGTGGCACCGGCTTGATCCACGAGTGGGTGGTCTGCGGGTCTACACCGGCGCCAGTTCCCCATCTTGGCGCGCAAAGCGGCACAAAAGGGGCACCTCAGTGACACTTTTGAGGAATTTGCCGGGCAGAGATGCCATATTTCATCCAGGTGGCTGTCTTGTCGCCCAGATGTGCAGAAAGGTGACAGACATATGACGGCGACGTTTCCTTCGGTTTCTGGAACAACGCGTGTGTTCGGGTGTATCGCCAGTCCGGTCGATCATGTGCGCGCGCCGACCGTGTTCAATGCGCTGTTTGCTGAACGCAGTCTTGATCATGTGATGGTGCCGATCAATGCACCAGCTAATGATTTGCAGGCGGTGATCGAGGGGCTGCGCCGCATGCCGAATTTTGGTGGCATGGCAGTGACCATTCCGCACAAGGTGACGCTGGCGGCGCTGTGTGACACGCTTGGGGCAGCGGCCCGTCTGACGGGTGCGGTGAATGCGGTGCGCTTTGATCAGGATGGCGGCATGCATGGCGATAACTTTGACGGTACAGGGTTTGTGGCTGGCTTGCAGCAGCAGGGCCATGACCCGGCTGGCATGACGGTGCTGATCGTCGGGGCTGGCGGTGCTGCACGTGCCATTGGGCTGGCGTTGCGCGATGCCGGAACGAAAAAGGTCATGATCAGCAACAGGACAGTTGAAAAGGCAGTGGCCATCGCCAGTGCGCTGGCTATGGCTGGTGATACCGCGCCTGTTGAAGCGGTGCGGGCGCATGATGGCAGCAAGGTTGATCTGATTGTAAACACCACCAGCCTCGGCATGCATGAAGGTGATGCCTTGCCGTTGCCGCTGGATGCTGTGGATGACGGAACACTGATTGCCGACATCATCATGTCTCCGGCAGAAACAGCCTGGATGAAGTCTGCCACCAAGCGCGGTCTTGCTGTTCATCCGGGCCGCCACATGCTTGATTGCCAGATTGAACTGATTGGCAGCTTTACAGGCGCGCTCTAGTGCCGTTGCGAAAGTGGTTCTGTGGCGGTGATTTTGCGGATGTGATGCTTATGGCTGTTGATATCGCCGGTAAGCGCAGTGAATTGGCAATTGAGTTTGATCGTCAGCCGCATTATATCTCTGCAACGAGATGACAGCCCGGATATCTATGCCGGCAGTGACAGTGAGGACAGCATGACAGAAGCGGCAAACGCCTGGACGGAAGAGCGCCTTGAGCAGCTTCGCAAGCTGTGGGATGAGGGTTTGTCG
>NYTO01000121.1 GCA_002683535.1 SAR116 cluster bacterium | reverse complement strand
TCAAGTTCGCTGAGTGCGGCCGCGCCCTTGTCCATGACCTTGTCGCGCATACGGGACCGGTGGCCGGAAATATGATCGGCGTCTTTGGGTGCCGTTGCGGCGTTTGGCGCGGTGCCAGAAGAGTTGGTATCGGCAGACATACCCTTCTGGTTAGCCGATTAAGGCTAATTTTTGATTAATCTGTTCAAAGTAACTGGATGTCAGGCGTAGGGCGGGGCGGTGTAACCGGCCGGAGATGTTGTGAAAATCTCTGCGGCATCCTCGGTAATGCCGATGGAATGTTCAAACTGCGCTGACAGCGAGCGGTCGCGGGTCACAGCTGTCCAGCCATCACCCAGAATCTTTGTTTCATGCCGACCGGCATTAATCATCGGTTCGATGGTAAAGATCATGCCGGGTTCCAGCGTCAGGCCGGCACCCGGACTGCCGTAATGAAGGACAGTCGGTGCGCAGTGGAATGTTTGTCCAAGCCCGTGACCGGTGAAATCACGAACCACGGAAAAGCGGTTGTCCTCGGCATGTGTCTGAATGGCATGTCCGATATCGCCAAGCGTGTTGCCCGGGCGTGCCACGTCAATCGCCTGCATCAGGCACTCATATGTCACCTCGGTCAGGCGGCAGGCCTTTACCGGTGGCGACCCGACGAAATACATGCGCGANGTATCACCATACCAGCCATCAAGAATCACCGTTACATCGATATTCAGGATGTCACCGTCGCGCAGCGTTTTCGGACCCGGAATGCCGTGGCACACAACATGGTTCAGCGAAATGCAGGTCGATTTCGGGAANCCCTTGTAGTTCAGGGGTGCCGGNNCNGCACCATGGGCAAGAATAAAATCATGGCAGATATTATCAAGCGCTTCGGTTGTGATNCCNGCGANGACATGCTGNCTGATCATGTCCAGCACCGTGGCTGCAAGATGCCCGGCAGCGCGCATGCCCGCAAAGCCGTCTTCGCTGTGGATAATTACCGGTTCTGTTCGCATATCGTCTTGTCTTGCCCGTCGGGTGAGTGGGCTTGTCTTGCCCACCGTTGTTTTCATGGTTGGCCTAGCACTATCCTGTATCCGGCATCTTGCCAAGGTCCGAGATGTCATGACAGGCCGAGATAATTTGATCGGGATGGGCTGACATAGCTCTTGATCATTCTGGCAAAGCCTTTATCTGAGGTCCCATTGTTGTGAACCGAAACGTTGTNACCCCGCAGGGNGGGCTTGACGTNTCAGCTGCCGGTAAAATGTGAAAGAGAGCCATNATGTCCAATCCAACAGCCGCCATTATCATCATNGGCGATGAAATTCTGTCAGGGCGGACAAAGGACAAAAATATAGGCTGGCTGGCCGAACAATTGAACATGCAAGGTATCCAGCTGCGCGAAGCGCGGGTTATTCCCGACATACGCGAGGTAATTATCGANACGGTGAAAAGCCTGTCAGACGCGGTTGATCTGGTGTTCACCAGCGGCGGCATTGGCCCGACACATGATGATATCACCACTGAATGCATCGCCGNTGCCTTTGGCCGCAAGGTCATCCGGCACCCCGAAGCCGAAGCNCGCCTGATTGCGCATTACACGGATACGGACATCGAATTCAACGCGGCCCGGCAAAAGATGGCGGACATCCCGGAAGGTGCGACACTGATCGACAATCCGTTGAGTGCAGCCCCCGGTTTCATCGTTGAGAATGTGCATGTCTTTGCCGGCGTGCCGTCGATCCTGCAGGCGATGTTCGAAGGGTTGCGCGACAGTCTGCCGGGTGGGGTGGCGATGACACGCCTGACNGTGCAATGCAGCATTGGCGAGGGGACAATCGCGACATTGATGCAANCGGTGCAGGAATCGCATGACGGGATCAGCATTGGCAGCTATCCGTGGTTCAAGCCGGGCCAGTTCGGCACCGCTGCGGTCGTCAGTGGCCTTGATGCAGATGTGACCCATGCCGCAGCAACAGCGCTTGCCGACGGTGTACAGGCGATGGGGGCAGATGCCTATGTCATGTCCCTTGANGNGCCTGAATAGCCGGGNCTGAATANCNGGGNCTGGCCAGATCGCGGCGGCACAAACTGNAACAAGTCAGGCAATGTCCGGGATAGGNGCAGCGGTTCACCCACNTGCGCNTGATGTCCCTCGTGTGAATGGCAGCTTTACATTATCGATCATTTTTGTCGCGCTGGTGGCCGGGGACAGATCCNCCACGCTTTGACGGGGAACGTGCCNCAGCATGGCCAGCCGCGCGGGTGTCCNGCGCCGGTGTGGGCCTGGANGGNATCCGCGTCCANGGACCGTCCGGCGACGCAGAATTTGACGGGCCGCCATTGGTGTCTGATGTCTGGCGACCAGAAGGTGCGACAACGCGTGATCCNAGCGGGTTACGGCGCCCGCGATATTTGTCCCGTGCCTGTTCGCGTATTGTTGAAAAGGCAACAGGTTGCCCGTCCCAGCGGCCTTTTGGCGGGTCGCCCGCGCCAAACAGCGGCACATCCCGATTCTTGAACAGCGGTATCAGCATCATGCCTGCCAGAAATCCGCCAATATGCGCAAAATAGGCAACACCGCCCCCATCATTGGACAGCGCGGTGGGNACCGCTACAAACTGCCCGGCAATCCACACACCAAGCACAATCCAGGCTGGCAGATTGATAAAGCGGATAAAGACNAGAATCACCAGCAATGTGCGAATNGCAGCCTTGGGATGCAGGATAAGATACGCCCCCAGAACACCGGCAATGCCGCCTGACGCGCCAATCATCGGGATGCGTGATGCCGGATCGATGGCAAACTGCGCGCCCGCGGCGGCCAAGCCGCAGAGTACATAAAAGACGATGAATTTCAGCGGCCCCATGGAATCTTCGATATTATCGCCGAATATCCACAGATACAGCATGTTGCCGCCAACATGCATCACCCCGCCATGCAGGAACATCGCACTAATTGCGGTCGCCCACGCGGGCAGGACAACCAGTTGCGGCGGCAGGACAGCCGCGCCGCTGACATGCGATGGCACAAAGCCGTAGGTAAAGAGGGCATAGCGTTCGGCCTGCGGATCCAGTGACAATTGCCACATGAACACCAGCAGGCATGCCGCGATCAGGAACCACGACACATATGGCCGTCTTTGCGACGGATTATCATCGAACAGCGGGAAAAAGAACATGCNTGTTCCGGGTGGCTGGTCAGATCAGGGCGCNANGCGCTGTCAGGANATAGTTGCTCTGGTTAACTTTCNAAAGTGGTCGCCNACAGGCTTTAATTCACTTTATCGTGGCACGGTANAAANNCACGGTATNTATGACACAGTATCCTGGCAGGGTATAGTGNCGGGGCATAGCGACGTGATGTCGTGATACGGGTCAGCCAACCCCGCATTTTTTGCAGGAGAATTCAGCCATGCAGCAACGTTCCAATTTGCCTTTGTCGTTCTTCCCACCCACACCGTCTATCAGACAGGATTATGCCAAACTGGCGCTGACAACAGCTGCGTTCGTGATGATGCTGTTTGTTGGCCTGCTTTCGGCGCACGCGGCGANNACGCTGAATCTTGATGATGACTCCACCATAGAATTCNAGNGNGGGTCTGTTGATGTGGCAACAGGCAGCGGACAGCTGATCGATGTGACATTGATTGAGCANGGCGAGGTNGTCCTGCATGCAGAACAGCTGGATATCCTGGCCGACGGCACGCTGGGCGAGGCTGACTGGGTGATCCGTGACCTCACAGCAAAGAATGTCGAATTTCCTGAAGAGTCGATTTTTGTAGGTGAACTTGTCATCCGTGAATTTGCTGCCGGTGCAATATCAAGCGGCAATGTGCCCGATGATATTTCGCTGATATTCGGCGAGGGTGCGCGCCTTCGCATGAGCAATATCAGCTTTCCAAGCGATGAATTTCTTGTCGCCATCGACGAATTTGCTACGCGGCCCTTGCGCTATGGCACNCTNGGGGACGGCACGGTGATCATAACCAAGCTTGGCGCGGCGGTCAGCGGGCTCAGCATCATGCCGGTAGTGGGCAGCGGCAGCGATGATGCCTTTATGAAACAGCTTCGTGCGCGCGGCATGGATGCGATNGTCTTCGACATGCAGTTTGATGCTGGATCGCGCATTGTCGGGCCGCAATTGGAAATGTCATATCAGCTTGCCGCCGATATGCGTGGCCTTGGTGGCTTTGAATTCGACATGGGAATGCAGGTAAACAGTGCCTTGTATGCCCAGATATTGCCCTTGCTGAATTCCCCTGATGAAAACACGGCAGCCTTNNTGAGCCTGAGCAGTGCGGTATCGNTGACCAATGCCGGGCTTGTTGTGATTGATACCGGGATTGGTGATATCNTGATGGAGATTGCGGCTGACGAGCAGGGTGTTGGCCAGGAAGACATGCGGACGACAGCGCGCCTGCTGCTTGCTGAGTCAGTGCGGAGCACGTTCCCGGAAAATGCCAGCTGGCTTTTGCCACCGCTGGATGCGTTGCTGAAGGTGGGCGGCCGGCTTGATGTGCAGGTTGCCCCGCCAGCACCGGTGCCGTTTTCCAGCATGATCGGGTTCATGATGCTGCCCGACATGGCGTTGAGCCAGCTGGGGGTGAACGTCACGCACCGAGACAGATAACTGGCCAAGATATATTGGCCAAGANTNCTGGCCGGGACTGCTGCTCAAATTGAGGGGNCAGTCACACAACATCTGTTCGCGCGGCTGGACAANTTGTTNCGAANTGGTGCGAGCAGGGGGACTCGAACCCCCACGATCATACGATCTCAAGATTTTAAGTCTTGTGTGTCTACCAATTCCACCATGCTCGCGCTGGCCGAGTATTAGCACAGCATNACCAGATTTGGACAGGCTGTTTGCCTGCGTGCCCAGTTGTNTCTGGAAGGAATAACAAACAGGCTTGCGGTTTTCCGTTACCTGACGCAGCATTTTTTTCAACATCTGCAAGGAAGGNGGGTATGGAAAAACTGACCTGTGATGAATGCGGCACAAGGTTCAATTGCGGGGCACCACCCGGCAAGGACCATTGCTGGTGCATGGAACTTCCAAACATGCGGCAGAGCTTTGATCTGGCTGGAAAATGTGTGTGTCCTGACTGCATGACGCTCGGTCAGGCCAAGGCAATGGTACGGGCGCGANAGGTCAAAAAGCAGAATCGGCAGAATGCAGCTGTCCAGATTTCCCGTGGCGGGTCTTGAAGGACCTTTTGATAATATATTAAATTTCTGTATATATTACNNACNGNTTATTTGATGGGAGACCCAGATGGCGCAGAGTCGCACGTCGAAAATTCGTACGCTCAGACAGCGGGGTAAAGGCAAGCTGGTCAAAGTTAATGATCATCTAAACAACCTGACCTGGGACCTGTTTGAGCGAAACAGCGATTTGAAAGACGTCAATGCAACCCGCGCCATTGCGGTACTTGATGATGCGCTCAGCCTGATTCAGCGCGCAGGTGCGTTGCTGAACTCGGTGCATGTCGAGGAGGTNAAGGAAGAGCCGGTTTCGCCTGAGCCAAACGGGTTCAATACCATCCGCAGCGAAAAGGAAGCCGGCAAGCGCAAGCCGAACCTGTCCCGCTCCATAAGCAGCGTCAACTAGCCGCTTTTCAAGGCACCAAGCGTGCCATGCGGCTAACTGCCGGAATTGCCACCCAGAACAACAAATCTTTTCAAAAAGGCTTCGGCTGCCTCGTCGGCGCTTTTTGGGCGAACGCGCATCGATGTAGGCGTGCCGGGCGGCTTGCCGATGATTTTTGTGGCATCATCCTCGGAAAAGCCGGCCAGCTGCGTGGCTTCAAGCCATGCTGCCATACCATCGGCCCGTTTGATGGCGCGTTTCACATTGGGTGGCAGGGTTGCTGGCAATCCGAATCGGATATGAATGGCCGCCTCAAGACGTGACTCAATGTCACGATAAATGCGGCCAAGCGCATATTTGAACGGGGAAATCATGTCACCGATCACATATTCGGGCGAATCATGCAGCAGGGCCGCCAGCCGCCAACACCGATCCATCTTTGGGGCATTCAGTGTCAGGATTTTTTCGACCAGCACTGAATGCTGTGCGACCGACATGGGGTTGTTGCCTTTTGTCTGACCGTTCCAGCGGCTGACCCGCGCCAGCCCGTGCGCGATGTCGATGATTTCAATATCAATCGGCGAGGGATCAAGAAGATCAAGCCGCCTGCCACTCAGCATGCGCTGCCAGGCACGGTTTGTGTCAATCTTGCGGCGGCTGGACGCGTGGCGGTTTTTTTTGGGAAGGGATGATGGTGCTGACATGTCGTCATCCTGCATCAACATGGTGTATGTCTTCAAGGTGCCAGCGCACATGTGACATTCCAGCCATTGCCTTTTGCGCCGGATTCTTTATTCATCTGAACGGAGGCGCGCCGGCTGGCAATGCGACCTGCAAACCCGAAACGACTGGCAGGGCCATGGATTTTTTTGAAACGAGGGAGAGATACAGGCGGCGCGAGATGCGCAGCTATGTGTCACTTCTGGTGCGCGTGGCAGTTGTCGGCAGCGTTTTATGGCTTGGCTGGGTCTGGGGTCATGCTGAAACAGCCAGTCTGAAAGCCGAGGCAGAGCGCGCCTTGTATGAAAACAACCAGCAGATCAGCGAGCTGAGCACCGAGGTGCAGAGCCTTGAGCTGAAACTTGCCGAAGCAAAGGCCAAGAACAAGGTCAATGATCTTGTTGCCGACAGTGATGCTGACCTGAAGGCTCTTGTTACGAAGAAAATTGCCCGCGGCGTTGCTCCTGCACAAATCATGCAGGCCATTCAGGACCTTGGCGCGCCCAAAAACTGCCGTGAACTTGGCATTCACCAGATTGCCGTTGCCACGCCGGTCTATGGGGGGCCGGAATCAAAGCTGACGCTTTTTGACGGTGGGTTGAACCTGTTTATCGAGGGTGAACCAGATACAAAATCAGCCCGTGAAATTCCGTGGTTTGATCCGAAGCTGCCAGTCAGGGTGCGGATGGCCTTTCTGAACGGTCAGAAAATTGCCAGCGGTACCCTGCCGTTTGACGCGGTGATCCCGGCCGAAGACTGGGTGCTGCATCTGGAGTTCAGCAAGTCCGATCTGCATGGCTATGTCAGCGGCCGCGTGTCCAGCTGCATCATGCGCTAGGCTTTTTGCGCGCGCCATACAGACATCATCATAAATTTCTGCAGAACTATTTCTGCAGGACTATTTCTGTCCCGGACGGTTCGCCTGGAAAATATCGCTGGTCCGCCCATAGTCGCGATAACCAAGACGGCTGATCGGGACGAATGCCTGATAATCGACAAGGCCTTCCGTGATTACAGTATCGTCGATATAAATGCCCGTTACCGTTCCGATGACCATCGTATAGCTGCCACCATCAGCATTCCGCGGCAGCGGCAGCGTTTCATAATGCACACATTCCAGCGCCGCCGGCACGCCGCCGACACGCGGCACTGAAACTGTGTCGCTATCCACCATGTCGAGACCGGCATGGATGAATTCATTATCCCCATAGGCAAAGCTGCCGGAGGAAATATTCATCGCATCAAATTGCGCCTTGCCAACAATATTGACGACGAATTCGCCGGTTTCTTCAACGTTGCGAAGACTGTCCTTCTGATGGTCAGGAGACTCAAGCTGCACTGAAAACATCACCATGGCCGGATCTTCGGACAGGGCGTTGAAAAAACTGTAGGGGGCGAGGTTGATGCTGCCATCATTGCCGCGCGACGCAATCCAGCCAATCGGGCGCGGGGATACAATGGCCTTTAACGGGTTGTGGGGAAGGCCGGCGGCCTTGTGCTGCATGGGTTTGAAGAACATGAACGGTATCCTGCGGGCGTTTGTGAACTGATATATGATCGGGCCTTCACTTGGAAGATGGAGCAGACCAGCATATATAACAAGTCAACGCTGACATGCGATGCGTCGTCAGACCAGACCCCGTCCACCGCTGGAACCCAAAAGATGATTGAACTTTATTTCGCAGCAACCCCCAATGGCCAGAAAGTGTCGATTGCACTCGAGGAGCTTGGGCTGCCTTATGAAATCCACCGGATCGATATTGGCGCGGGCGACCAGTTCAAGCCTGAATTTCTGGCAATCAGCCCGAATAACCGCATTCCGGCGATCATTGATCGTGACGGGATTGATGGCAACCCGACCAGCGTATTTGAATCAGGCGCAATCCTGATCTATCTGGCAGAAAAGACGGGCCAGCTGATGCCCGCTGACGGCGTTGGCCGCAAGACGGTTCTTGAATGGCTGATGTGGCAGATGGGCGGCTTTGGTCCGATGCTGGGGCAGGCGCATCACTTCAATCACTATGCACCCGAGACAATCGACTATGCTGTGACGCGATACAGCAAAGAGGCAAACCGTCTTTACGGCGTTCTGGACCGCCAGCTGGAAGGCCGGGACTTTGTGGCCGATGATTTCTCGATTGCTGATATCGCCATTTTCCCGTGGACCCGCACCTATCAGCGTCAGCATGTAGAGATTGAGGATTATCCGAATGTCAAACGCTGGCGCAAGAGGATGATCAGCCGGCCGGCAGTGGCAAAGGGCATGCAGGCCGGATCAGAATTCAACGCCGATCTGCGCGAATTGAGCCCCGAGGAATGGAAGCGCCTGTTCGGTGCCTAGACAGGCGTCGCCAGAAGTCATGATCTGCCAGGAGTCATGATCTGACAGAAGTCATGACCCGGCTGTTATCATGATCCGGTTGTCTCGCCCTCAAAGCGCAAGGTGCAGGCGCCTGTAAACACCTGCGTTACCAGTGATTCCTTGCACAATTGCCATGTCTTTCGCGGCCCGCCCATTTCGCTGTTGAAGATGGTAAGCGTGGCCAGCAATGTCAGCAGGATCAGCATGATCCACCATGTCCGGCTCATATCTGGCCTTTCTGTCTGTCTACCATTCGGTGATATGATCAATGATATCAGCTGTCTCGACCGCGCCTTCGGGCAGGACACGTCCGGCAACCGAATGCCCGGCCTTGCGGGTGCTGTCAGGATCATTGGTTAGCAGCGGATGCCATTCAGGCAGATCGTGCCCTTCAAACAACCGGCGATATGTGCAACTGCGGGGCATCCATTTCAGCGATGACAGATTTTCCGGTGTCAGTGAAACACAGTCCGGGACCGTCTGTTTTCTCTCTGCGTAATTCATGCAGGTGGCATTGCCGCAATCCAGCAGCTTGCAGGCGACATCCGTGTAATAGATATCGCCAGTGTCGACATCTTCAACTTTCAGAACACAACATTTTCCGCAGCGGTCGCACAGGGATTCCCATTCTTCTCCGTTCATTTCGGAGAGGGTTTTTGTTGTCCAGAAGGGTGCAGCGTCCACAGCCTGTCCTTGAATTCCTGTTCGCGTTTCCAGATGTGATGCCGGCTCATCGGCGCGGCCATCTGATCTTTCGCCAGTTGCAGTTGCATCACCATACCATGCTGTCGGCGGAAAAAATATTCACATCCGACGAGATAGAATTCCCACATCCTGACGAACCGCGCATCATACAGCTTGGTCATCTCTGCCCTGTGTGCGAGGAATCTTAGCCGCCAATGTCGCAGGGTTTCCGCGTAATGGCCGCGCATTATCTCAAGATCCAGCAGCTTCAGTCCGCGTTCTTCAGTATTGCGGATCATCTGGGCGACTGATGGCAGATACCCACCCGGAAATATGTATTTTGTGATCCAGCGGTTTACCGGCCGGGCGTGATGATGCACACCAATCGTGTGAATTACGGCCAGGCCATCATCTGCCAGCAATGACTTTATCTTATTAAAATAGTTTGAAAAATTAGCTGGGCCAACATGTTCCAGCATACCGACCGAAACAATCTTCTGAAACATGCCGCTCTGGTCGCGGTAATCGCGCAGATGATAGCTGACACGATCTTCAAACCCGCTGGCGGCGGCCCTTGTGCGGGCATATTCCAGCTAATGGCGTGGCAGGGTGATGCCGGTAACCTTTGTGTTGCGCCCGCAGGCCGCCATAGCCATGCCAAGCCCGCCCCATCCGCACCCCATATCCAGAATGTTGTCACCTGCCTTCAAGTCCAGCTTTGCGGCAAGACGTGCCAGTTTGTTGACCTGTTCAGTGTCCAGCGACTCGTCCGGGTCATGAAAATAGGCATAGCTATACTGCCGCCACGGGTCCAGAAAGGTATCGACCAGCGAATCCAGACCATCGACAGGCACGGTCAGACGCCCATCCATATAAGCCTCGCCAAAGGCAAGGTCGGGAATCATGACAAGGCGCCACAGGGTGCGGCGATCATGGACATGAATGCTGGCCTGCGGGCCGGGTGCCGGCCCGCTCAGCGTAACCGGCGGCCGATCAGCAAGGCTTATACGCAAGGCGTCTTTGGCGATAAAAGTTCGGATAATTGTAAACGCAATCAAATCAAACATGGCAGCTACCACATCGGCTTATTTGCAGAA
>NYTO01000120.1 GCA_002683535.1 SAR116 cluster bacterium | reverse complement strand
TTATTGTCCAGTTCCGAGGGTGGCTCATACCCGGTGATGCCCATATCCTCAGCCCGCAGCACGACAATCGGCATGCCATTGTCAATCATCGTGACCTCGATATTTTCAACCAGATCCACCGCGTTGCCGGTTGGCAGCAGCGCGCCGCACATCGACCCGGCAATATCGTCAAACACCAGCGGCACCGGTGCCGCTGTTCCCGGCACCCCGTCAATGCTGTCATCCCCGTCATAGCGCACAATGCCGTGCGGCGTGAAGATGCTGGCTGTTGCGACCTGACCGGTGTTGCGCATGAAAATACGTATATCGGTCACGCCATCCACGGCACTGACAAGCCTGCGTTCAATTGCAAAAGCACCAACACCGGCAAGAATATTGCCGCAATTCTGCGCGTCCGAAACCAGCGCCTTGTCGACAAAGACCTGCAGGAACAGATAATCCAGATCAGCATCCGGCCGCGTTGACGCCGATATGACAGCCACTTTTGATGTCAGCGGATTTGCCCCGCCCATGCCATCAATCTGGCGCGGGTCGGGCGATCCCATGATCCGCAGCAACAAGGCATCACGCGCAGCCTCATCACCCGGCAGATCATCGGCAAGGAAATATGCGCCTTTCGAGGTGCCACCCCGCATCCACATGCACTGTGTTCCCGCCATTGCCTTCGATGTCATCCGCTGGCCCATATCTGATGTGCATTGTCAAAATACCGTATGCCGTATCATAGCGGCATAGCGCGGCATCACACCATAAAAGCTTGCAATCGCCGCATGCCGAATTTCTATCCCGCTGGCAATGGCGCGATGCAGCAGGGTTTGCTATCTTTTGAAGGATGCAGTCAAACACAACCCAGATCGCCCTGATCGGCTTTGGTGAAGCAGGCACAATGATTGCCGCCACACTTGGCCTTGGCGGGGCGAAGGTGCATGACATCAAGCTGAATGACAGCGATCCGGCAGTTGCCGCTGACATGCGCCGGCAGATTGAAGGTGCCGGGCTTGAGCCTTGCGACAATCCGGCAGACGCCGTTGCCGGTGCCGATATCGTCCTGTGCGTTGTCACCGCTGATCAGGCGGCCAAGGCGGCCGCGCTTTCAGCACGGCATCTTGCCGCCGAAGCGCTGTGGCTGGACATGAACAGCTGCGCCCCCACCACAAAGCAGATCGCGGCCAAACCGGTTGAAAGCGCCGGTGCCATCTATGTTGATGTGGCGATTATGGCCCCCATACAGCCACGCGGGCATGCAACGCCAATGCTGGCGGCAGCGGCCAATCCCGACACGGTGCTCGCGCGCCTTGCTGTGGCTGGCCTTCACCCCAAATTTGTCGGCACAGAGATTGGACGCGCCTCGACCATCAAGATGCTGCGCTCGGTGATGATCAAGGGGATGGAAGCGCTGAGCGCCGAGTGTTTCCGGGCAGCGGTTCGCGCCGGTGTTCATGATGATGTTGCCGCGTCACTTGATGCGTCCGAGGGCGGCACCAGCTGGGCCACCCGCGCCAGCTATAATATGGAACGCATGGCAGCACATGGTGTGCGCCGCGCTGCCGAAATGCGCGAGGTTGCCAAAACATTGCGTGATCTGGGTATCTCGCCGATGATGACGACCGGCACGATCGCCTGGGAACAGCAGATGGGCGATCTGGGCCAAAGCATAACCCTTGATGCAGACACCCCGATTGCCGAACAAATGGCGCGGATCGAAGCCGCGCTGGAAGACCTGTCCTCATAAAAGACTGACCTGCGGAGAATCCTGTTATGAAAATCTGTCTTGCCGGTGGCGGCGCCTTTGGAAAGAAACATCTTGATGCGCTGGCGCTGATTGATGGTGTTGAAATCGCGTCGGTCATTGGCAGACGGCTGGAGCCAACGCAGGAACTGGCCGCCAAATATGGCGCGGCACATGCCGGCACCAATCTCGATGAAGCGCTGGCAATGCCTGATATCGATGCAGTCATTCTGGCAACGCCAACCGGCATGCACGCCGAACAGGGCCTTGCCGCAATGAATGCCGGCAAACATGTGCTGATCGAAATACCGATGGCTGACAGCCTTGCCGATTCCGAGGCGCTTGTCGCCAAGCAGGCAGAAACCGGGCTTGTGGCAATGGCCGGGCATGTCCGCCGGTTCAACCCGTCACACCAGTATGTTCACAACCGGATCATCGCCGGTGACCTGAATATTCAGCAGATGGATGTGCAGACATATTTCTTCCGGCGCAAGAATATCAGCGCCGATGGCAGCCCGCGCAGCTGGACCGACCACCTGCTGTGGCACCATGCCTGTCATACCATCGATCTGTTCATGTATCAGACCGGCGAAATGGTGACCGAGGTACATGGCGTACAGGGTCCGATCCATCCCGAGCTGGGCATTGCAATGGACATGTCGATCATCATGAAAACACCCAGCGGCAAGATCTGTACCCTGTCGCTGTCATTCAACAATGACGGGCCGCTTGGCACCTTCTTCCGCTATATCTGCGACAACCAGACATACATCGCACGTTATGATGATCTGTTTGACGGGCGGGACGAACAAATCGATGTCAGCACTGTCGATGTGTCAACAAACGGCATCGAGCTGATCGACCGCGAATTCGTCGCCGCCATCCGTGAGGGGCGCGAGCCGAATTCCAGCCTTGCACAATGTTTGCCCGCCATGCAGGTGATGGACATGATTGAAAAGCAGTTCACAAGCTGACCCGCCTATCGGAGACAGACAGATGATTATTGATTGCCACGGTCATTACACCACCACCCCGCCCGGCGTTGCCGCCTGGCGCGATGCCCAGAAAGAGGCGGTTGCCGCCAACCCTGACCATATCAGCGAAAAAGGCATGATGACGGTCACTGACGATGAAATTCGCGAGAGCATCGAAGGCAACCAGCTGCGTGTGCAGCAGGAACGCGGCACCGATGTCACGGTATTTTCACCGCGCGCCAGCTGGATGGGTCATCATGTCGGCAACGCCAGCACATCACAGGCCTGGACCGAACATTGCAATGATCTGATCCACCGCGTCTGCAATCTTTTTCCGCATAATTTCGTGCCTGTCTGCCAGCTGCCGCAAAGCCCGCAGACTCCGATTGAAACCAGCATTGCCGAACTGCGCCGCTGTGTTGAGGAGATGGGATTTATCGGCTGCAACCTGAACCCCGACCCGTCTGGCGGGTACTGGAAGGATGTGCCACTTGGCGACAAATACTGGTATCCGCTTTATGAACTGATGTGCGAACTGGATGTGCCAGCAATGATCCATGTCAGCGGCGCGTGCCATCCGGCCATGCACACCACCAGCTCATACTATCTGGGGGCAGACACCACCGCCTTTGTGCATTTCATGATGTCGGATGTGTTCACCGACTTTCCGTCGATCAAATTCATCATTCCGCATGGTGGCGGGGCCGTTCCCTATCACTGGGGCCGCTTTCGGGGCATGGCGCAGGATATGGGACTTGGCGATCTGAATGAACGCGTTCTGGGCAATATCTTCTTTGATACCTGTGTCTATCATCAGGACGGCATCGACATGCTGACCAAGGTCATTCCGGTGGAGAATATTCTGTTCGCCTCGGAAATGATCGGGGCTGTGCGCGGTATCGACCCAAGGAGCGGCCATTATTACGACGATACCAAGCGCTATATCGACGCCACGCCAAATCTGGATGATGCTGCCCGCAAGATGATTTTTGAAGGCAATTCGCGGCGTGTTTTCTCGCGCTTTCCGCTCTAGTCGAAACTGTCCAGAAGGTTGGCAAGCCGGTCCAGCCCTGACTCCAGATTGGCGGCGCGGCCGCCGCCGACACCAAGGCGAATATGCTGCGGCAAGCCGTAACTGCTGCCGGAAATCAGGAANGTCCTGTAATCAGGCTGCAACGCCCGCGCCGCCAACCTGTCTCCTGTCAGCCTATCGCCATGCAGTCGAACCAGCCCGATCAACCCGCCTTGTGGCGGACACCAGGACAGCCTTGGATGGGCCTCAATAAACCCGCCAAGAAGTGTCAGATTGGCATAGCTGTCAACCCGGATGCGCGCCAGCATGTCGGCCCGTCGCTGCGCGCGCAGGGCAATCTCGGCAATGGCCTCGCCAAGATGNTTGCTGATCTGCGAGCTGTATTCACGCAACACCAGCGCATCCCTGAGCAATTCAGCATCACGGCAGATCATCCAGCCAAGCCGCAACCCCTGCATACCATAGGCCTTGGACACGCTGCCTGTTGAAATGCCGCGCTCATAAAGGCCAGCAATTGCCGGCATACGGGGATGGTCCCATTCNAGGCCNGCATANACCTCGTCAACCAGCACCCACGCCCCGACACGCGCCGCAATCGCCACAATCTGACCAAGCATGTCCNCATCCAGAAGCTGTCCTGTCGGATTGTTCGGGTTGGTCAGAAAAATCATGCGTGTGCGCGGCGTTACCAGTTCCTCCAGCGCATCCAGTGACAACGACCAGCCGCTTGCCTCGTCACGCTGCCATTCGCGCATCACCGCACCGTTGGATGTGGCAAGCACATCTGCCTGCGGCCAGCCGGGCCGCTCGACAACAATCTCGTNNCCGGGTTCCAGAAGCTGGCGCAATGCCAGGTAGTTGGCTTCGGCGGCCCCGGCTGTGATCAGTACATCATCAGGGCTGCACGCGCCTTCAAGCCCTGCCTGCGCGATGACATGGCCGCGCAAGGCTGGCAGCCCCTGAAATGATACCCCGTTCCAGTCAAGTGACATCTGCGGATCAAGGTCTGCCAGAAAATCGCCCAGGGTTGGTGCTTCGGCCTGACTGAAACCCAGAAAGGAATCCGGCTCTGCCTCAACCGATTGCAGCAGATTTTCAAAGAATGACTGTATCCTGACTTTTTCCATCCGCGAACTCCCTGCAAGGACGTGCTGCCGGAATCGACAGCTTGCCCCGCTTTCCGATAGGCTGGCAGCAAGACTAGCGACTATCCGGCAAAATGGGGAGACAATGATGACAAAAATAGCCGTGGTGACAGGCGCAGCCGGTGGTATGGGCAAGGCCATCTGCACCCGCCTTCTTGATGACGGGTTNCATGTTGTGGGCGTTGATATTGCCCATAACAAGGACGACGACAAGGGTGGGGCCAAGGCACATCTTCGCTTCAGTGCCGAAACATGCGATTTGACCGATGAGGGCGCGGTATCGGCACTATTCGGGCGCATCGCTGCGGCGCATGGCGGCGTCGATATTCTGGTCAACAATGCCGGCACCTGCTTTATGTCGGACTTCCCGGACATTCCNGCCACCGAACTGAAAGNGCAGATGGCGGTCAATTTCGAGTCTGCTTTCTATTGCTGTCAGGCAGCGGTGCCGCTCATGCTGGAACGTGATGGTGTTCGAAAAATCATCAATATCTCGTCCAATGGCGCGTATAATTTCAACGTCTTCGACCCGGTTCATTACCGCACCAGCAAGGCCGCCATGGACACGCTGACCANNGATCTGGCACGCCGCTATGCAACCCGGAAAATTTCTGTCAATTCGCTGGCACCGGCAATGACCGAAACGCCGCTGTTCGGATTGCTTTCTGAAGAAACACTTGCGAAAGCGATTGCCGAAATGCCACATGGCGCGGCAATGCAGCCNGCGCAAGTTGCCAGCTGGGTCGGATTTCTGGCTGGCGATGGCGGCGATATTTCATCTGGCAATGTGATCGTTTTGAACCAGGGCCGCGATGTGCGCTGACAANACCGGGCCAAGAGTATGGGACCAAGACCANGGGGCCAAGAACATGGGACCAAGACCATGGGGCCAGGATCGCCAGATCAGTGTCGCATNGATAATTCCGGGNTCAGATATAGGTATGCGGTGCCTTTTTGATCTCGTCCCATTGCTGCGGGTCATGACCATAAATGATGAAGGCATTTTCTGCCTCGGCCAATGCCATCAGGCGTGCAGCACTCTTGATGGCGGCAGCCTCATCCATTGAACCGGCAAATTTCTCGTCGATTTCCGCAGGCCGTGAAATCGCATCGCTGGTCAGCAGCACGGGCCCCGTTTCTGGCAGACGCAGCAGCATCGCAAGCTGCCCCGGCGCATGACC
>NYTO01000119.1 GCA_002683535.1 SAR116 cluster bacterium | reverse complement strand
AAATGCTCACACACACTTGGCCGTCTCATGTCCACATGATATCAGTTGCTGCTGAGTCCGTTTGATCTACTCTTCCCTCTTCATTCGCTTGCTGCTGACTTGCTGCCCACTCAATGTCCATATCTGGCAGGCGCGCTTTCAACGCCTTTAGCGGATGCGCAGCCAGATCATCGGCACGGACAGCGGACAAGGCACCACCAAAGCGTCCGATTGGGGTTCGTGTGGCATCACAGATAAAGACATCGCTCATCGCTATTGGTTCCGGTCGAAAGGGTTAAGGACGCCGTCAGTCTATGCGGTACGGTTGCCTGATGGCCAAGAAAAAAAGATGGTGCCGGTATGGCTGCGTTTTCTTTTCTTGCGCCGTCATCATTGACATGCTGTTTTGGAGCCAATGCCGCGCCCGCATGCGGCTGCCAATGATTTCGGGACCCTACATATGACAGACAGCACTACCAGCAGCGATGTTCTGAAAGTCACGCTTCTTGGAACCGGCATTCCGAACCCGCAGATCAATGCCTTTGGCACATCGACATTGATCGAGGCAGGAGACCAGAAAGTGCTGATTGATTGCGGCAGGGGTGCTGCCATTCGCCTGTCACAAATTGGTCTTGGCGTCGGGTGCGTAGATACGATTTTCATTTCGCATTATCATTCCGATCATTTTTCCGGCCTGTTCGATATGGCGATGACAGGATCGATACCGCAAAAATTCGGGGGCCGGACAGGGCCCCTGCATGTTCATGGCCCATCAGGGATTGCCGATATTGCTGAAGGTGCATGGCAAGCTACCGCGCCGGACCGCGCCATTCGTGTCGCTGATAACGAGATCGACCCGGAACATATGCGGATTGTTCCGCATGAATATTCAGAAGGTGTTGTCCATGACAAGGATGGCCTTGTGATCCGCGCCATCGAAGTTGATCATGGTGAATTCATCCGGCCTGCCTATGCGTTTCGTGTTGAATATGCCGGGCGTGTGTTCGTGCATAGTCATGATACCCGCTACAACGAAAACCTGATCGCACAGGCGCAGTATGCAGATGTATTTGTCCATGAGGTGGCAGCAGCCCGCCCCGAAATACTGGCAACGCATCCGGCGGTAAAGGTGGCGATCGATCACCATGCAACGCCGCGCGATGTTGGCCGTGTCTTTGCCCAGACAAGACCAAAACTGGCCATGCTGACGCATCTTGTGTTGCTGAAACCTGATCCCGTATCAACGGGTGAAGTTCTGCAAGAGCTGTCGCAGGAATATGACGGGACTGTTGTTGTCGCTGAAGATTTGATGACGATACAGATTGGCCGTAATATATCGGTTATACCCTATTGGCATGGCGGCAAACCGGGCGGGATGGTCTAGACCGTTCATAGGGGCCGACGCAGGCGACAACAGAAAGTCCGTAAATGAAAGTTCTGGTTACAGGCAGTGCTGGTTTCATTGGCATGCATTGTGTCGAACGCTTGCTGGCGCGCGGTGATGAAGTCGTCGGAGTTGATAATCTCAACGACTATTATGATGTCACGCTGAAAGAGGCGCGGCTTGCCCGCATCGCTGACCATGAGGCGTTTCGCTTTCACCGTGTTGCGGTCGAAGACAGGGACGCGATGGCTGGTATTTTCGCTGATGAAAAGCCGGATCGTGTCATTCATCTGGCCGCGCAGGCCGGGGTGCGATACTCGCTGGAAAATCCGCACGCTTATATCGATGCCAATTTGCAGGGGTTTATAAATATCCTTGAAGGGTGTCGCCATAATGATGTGGCGCATCTTGCCTATGCCAGTTCATCGTCGGTCTATGGCGGCAATGAGCTGATGCCTTTCAGCGAGCATCACAGCGTTGATCATCCGGTCTCGCTTTATGCAGCAACAAAGAAGGCAAATGAGCTGATGGCGCACACCTATAGCCATCTTTATGACCTGCCAACAACGGGGCTGCGCTTTTTCACCGTCTATGGCCCATGGGGCCGCCCTGATATGGCATTGTTCCTGTTCACAAATGCCATTCGCAAGGGGGTGCCGATTGATGTCTACAACAAGGGTGCGATGGTCCGTGATTTCACCTATATCGATGATATCGTCGAAGGGGTCATCCGCGTTCTTGACAAGACAGCGACACCAAATCCGGATTTCGATCCGCTGAACCCGGACCCCGGCAGCTCAAAAGCCCCATACCGCGTGTTCAACATCGGCAATGGCAACCCAACGCCGCTGATGGACTATATCGGCGCGCTGGAAGGTGCGCTGGGCATGACAGCAGAAAAGAACATGATGCCAATGCAGCCTGGTGATGTGCCTGCCACAAGTTCAGATACGGGCGAGTTGCAGGACTGGGTCGGATTCGCCCCGAATACCGATGTGCGCGACGGGGTGGCGCGTTTCGTTGACTGGTATATCAGCTATTACGGGCGCAACGATCAGGCGTGATCCTGTGATTCAAGGCAGGCCCGAAACCGGTTCAGCGTTTCAACAAGCTGTCGCGTTTCGTCGGTCCCGAAGGCAGCTTCAATCGCCGCGTATTTTTCCTGCGAGGTCACCCACATCCGGTCAAACAGCTGCTGGCCCTGATCGGTCAGCCGCACCACACGTTGCCGCCTGTCTGATGCTGGCACCTGTTCGACAAGTCCCTGTTCTGATAGAAAGCGTAGCATGCGGGTCAGTGATGGGGGCAAGATCACACAGCGACGCGAGAGGGTTGTGGTATCCAGTTCAAAGCCGCCAGCCAGCGCGCGGATCACCCGCCATTGCTGCAGCGTCAGGCCTGCCTCGGCGACATGTTCACGAAAAGGGGCGGTTACCGCATCGCGGGCGCGCAGCAACGCAATGGTCAGCGAATCATCATATAGCGGTGCCTCAGCCACTGGTGCTGCCCTGATGTGCCAGATGCGCCAGATGCGCGTGCAGAGTGTTGAAGCGCTTTTCCGCAAAGCGGGCATNGATTTCCATCACCTCCAGCGACAATGCGAAGGGGCGTTCATCAAGGGCAGCTTTCAGCCANGCCTCGGCCCCGGCATATAATGTCTGCGTGACCCGGCTGCGTGTATCGGCATCGCGCCCCTGTCCCATGCGTACCGTNATGTCAATGAAGCCAAGGTCNGGATGGCCATCGGCCACGGCACACACATCAACACGCGTCCCGCGGACCCGCACACCGCCGAGTGGAAATATCCCGCTGTCGCGCATCACATCGCGCATGGCATCGCAAAAGGCCTGCAAATTCACCGCTTGTTCAAGATTGGCAGAATATTCAAAGCTGAGATGCGCCATGGGCTTTCCGACACTTGTTGACAGGATGTGTAAAATACTTAACATGTGAATTAAATCATAGCTGACTGAAAAGTCAATGAGATGGCAAGAATGACTCTGGCTGAAAACCTGTCGCGCGCCGAGGCGCTTTTGAAAGAGATCGGCACCGCGCCGATTCTGAACCATATTGGCGGTGTCGCTGTACCTGCTGCTTCCGGCAGGACGTTCGAGACGGTATCCCCGGTCGACATGCGCCGGATCGCTGATGTTGCGCGCGGTGATGCCGCTGATATTGATCGCGCTGCCAAGGCCGCGCATGAAGCTTTTGCGGCATGGCGTGACCTGGACGGGGCCAGGCGCAAGGCCATTCTTCATCGCATTGCCGACGGCATTGTGGCGCGGGCTGATGACATCGCCCTGCTGGAATGCATGGATACCGGACAGGCGTTGCGCTTTATGTCGAAAGCGGCGCTGCGTGCAGCCGAGAATTTCCGCTTCTTTGCTGATATGGCACCCACCGCCCGTGACGGGAAAAGCCTGTTTGCCGCCAACCAGATGAATGTGACCTCGCGTCGGCCCATCGGCCCGGTCGGGATCATTACTCCGTGGAACACGCCCTTTATGCTGTCCAGCTGGAAAATCGCGCCTGCGCTGGCGGCCGGATGCACAATTGTCCACAAACCGGCTGAATTGTCGCCGGTCACTGCCCGCCTGCTGATGGATATCGCCGAGGATGCCGGGCTGCCTGCCGGTGTCTGGAATCTGGTCAACGGCATTGGCGAGGAAGCGGGCCGTGCCCTGACCGAACATCCGATGATCAAGGCGATCGCCTTTGTTGGTGAAAGCCAGACCGGCAAGATGATCATGCGGCAGGGGGCAGACACGCTGAAGCGGGTGCATTTCGAACTTGGTGGCAAAAACCCGGTGGTGGTGTTTGCCGATGCTGATCTGGACCGTGCTGCGGATGCGGCTGCCTTTATGATCTATTCGCTGAATGGTGAGCGGTGCACATCGTCCAGCAGGGTGCTTGTCGAACAGTCGGTGCATGATGATTTTGTCGCCATTCTGGCTGACAAGGCAAAAAGGCTCAAGGTGGGGCATCCGCTGGATCCGGATACGATTGTCGGCCCCCTGATCCATCCTGATCATGAGGCTAAAGTGCTGTCCTATTTCGATATCGCGCGGGATGAGGGCGTAACGATTGCGGCTGGCGGGCAAAAGCTGACAGACGGCGGGCTTGCTGCCGGATGTTATGTTGCGCCAACGCTGTTCACCGGCGCGCGTCAGGACATGCGGATCGCACGCGAAGAGATTTTTGGTCCCGTGCTGACAGCCATTCCTTTTGCCGATGAGGCCGATGCGCTGGCTCTCGCCAATGATGTCGATTACGGTCTTGCCGGGTATCTGTGGACGAATGATTCGATGCGCGCCATGCGGTTCAGCGATGCGATGGAGGCCGGCATGATCTGGGTAAATTCAGAAAATGTACGTCACTTGCCAACCCCGTTTGGCGGGGTGAAGGATTCGGGCATCGGGCGCGATGGTGGTGACTGGTCTTTCGATTTCTATATGGAAACGCGCAATGTGGCCTTTGCCTCGGCCCCGCGCGCGGTTCCAAAGCTTGGCCTTTANGANNACGTTCTTCCATGCCTGTTCCNGCTTTCAACCTNTANCCTNACTTCAATGTCGTTCGTGTNTCGCATACCGAACTGGTGGTCACNGATCTTGCGGCCAGCCGCGCCTTTTATGTTGATACACTTGGCCTGCAGGTCAGCANNGAGGACANCGAGATGATCTGTCTTCGCGCGATGGAAGAACGNGGTCATCATTGTCTGATCCTTCGCAAGGGCANNGATCCGTGCTGCAGCTATCTGGCGTTCCGCGTCTATTCCGAAGACGATGTTGACAAGGCAGCGGCGCATTTCAGCGCCAAGGGGATGACCACCGAATGGGTTGAACGCCCGTTTCAGGGGCGCACCCTGCGTGTGCTGGACCCGCACGGCATTCCGCTGGAATTCTATTTCGAGATGACGCGACTGCCGACAATGCACCAGAAATACGCGCTCTATAAGGGTGTAAAACCCTTGCGCATTGATCACTTCAACTGCTTTTCGCCGAATGTCGATGCCAGCGTGGCTTTCTATAATGATATCGGCTTTCGCACGACCGAATATACCGAAGATGCCGAGTCAGGCCATCTGTGGGCTGCCTGGATGCATCGCAAGGGCGGTGTTCACGACATCGCCTTTACCAACGGCACCGGCCCGCGGCTGCATCACATCGCCTTCTGGGTGCCGACACCGATGAATATCATCGATCTGCTGGATGTCATGTCGACCACCGGCTATGTCAGCAATATTGAACGCGGTCCCGGGCGGCACGGCATTGCCAACGCCTTTTTCCTCTATATTCTCGATCCTGACGGCCACCGGACCGAGATTTACTGTTCTGACTATCAGACAGTTGATCCGGACCATGAGCCNATTCATTGGGACCTGAAAGACCCGCAGCGCCAGACGCTGTGGGGCGCGCCGGCCCCGCGGTCATGGTTCGAGCAGGGAACGGTATTTGCTGGCACCACCCCGCGTGAGGCTGATCTGAAAGCACAGCCNATTGTTGCCCCCTGACCGCACGGCCCTGNAGGAGACCTGTCCCATGAAAAACCTTGTCACCTTCACGCGCAATGATCGANCTGATGGCGCATTGCGATTTGGCCAGATGGACGGCGATGTTGTCACCGATCTGACTGATGACTTTGCTGGCAGTTTTGACACGCTCAGCGATGCGGCGAATGCCGGTGCGCTGGACACATTGTTTGATGCAGGCGGTGCGTCCAGGGTGGCGCTGGATGACGTGACATTGCAGGCCCCGTTGACCGCACCGGGCAAGATTATCTGTGTCGGGGTGAACTTTCCTGATCGAAATGCTGAATATAAAGATGGCCAGACAGCCCCTGCCAACCCGTCACTGTTCATCCGCTTTCCGCAGACCATCGTCGGTCATGGTGATGATCTTGTCCGCCCGCCTGAGTCTGAACAGCTGGATTATGAGGGCGAGATCGCCATTGTCATTGGCCGCGCTGGCCGCCGTATCAGCAAGGCAGAGTCGTGGGGGCATATCGCGGCTGTGACCTTGTGCAATGAAGGGACCATTCGCGACTGGCTGCGGCATGCGAAATTCAATGTCACGCAGGGCAAGAACTGGGAAAAATCNGGTGCCATGGGTCCCGGCCTGCTGCGNTTTACAGGCCCTGAGATGCTGGCAGATATAGAGCTGACAACACGGGTGAATGGCGAGATTCGCCAGCAGGACCGGACCAGCCGGATGATTTTCGACTTCACGCATATCATCAATTATGTCTCGACCTTCATCTCGCTGGTGCCCGGAGATGTTCTGGTCTGCGGCACGCCGACTGGGGCCGGCGCGCGATTTGANCCGCCAAAATGGTTGCAGCCNGGCGATGTGATAGAGGTCAGTGCCGACGGGCTNGGCACGTTGCGCAACGGTGTGCGNGATGAATAGGNGGCNNCNATGCCGGTGTTGAGCAAAACCGATGCTGCGGCCTGCGGTGCTGCGCTGTTTGANGCCGAGGCCACGCGCACCCAGATCCGCATGATGACGGCAGATCATCCTGGCATGGANATGGACGANGCCTATGCAATNCAGGATGCCTTCGTTCAGCGCAAGCTGGCTGCTGGCGGGCGGATNNGTGGCTGGAAGATCGGCTTGACATCAAAAGCCATGCAATACGCGCTTGGCATTGATATTCCGGACAGCGGCATTCTGTTTGAGGACATGTTTTTCGATCACGGTGGCACCGTTCCCGATGGCCGCTTTATCGAACCGCGCATCGAGGCAGAAATCGCCTTTATCATGAAACGCGATCTGGCTGGTGCGGATGTAACGCGCGGTGATGTTATTGCCGCGACCGAGGCGGTGGCACCGGCGCTGGAAATTCTGGATACGCGGATTTACCGCGCTGACCCTGAAAGCGGGGCTACACGCACTGTGCTGGATACCATTTCCGACAATGCTGCCAATGCCGGGGTTGTGATGGGCGATTTGCGCCATGCTGTCGATGCGTTCGATCTGCGCCGTGTCGGTGCCATTGTGCGCCGCAATGACGAGGTTGAGGAAACCGGNCTCGGNGCTGGTGTGCTGGATGANCCGGCCTTGAGCATGGCCTGGCTTGTGCACAGGCTTGCCAGCTATGGTGAGGGGCTTCGCGCTGGTGANGTTGTTCTGTCGGGCAGTTTTGTGCGCCCGATTGAGGCACGGCATGGTGATCGCTTCCTTGCGGATTATGGCCCATTTGGCAGTGTGGAGATTGATTTCGCCTGAAGGATTATGCCTGAAGGATTACGCCTGAGGGCACGGGTTCCAGGCGCACGGAACTGACAGATATTTTGAGAGCAGAGGACAGGACATGGCGGCACCGGNAAACAGCTTCAAGGCCGATCTGAAGGCAGGTAAACAGACCATAGGGTGCTGGCTGACCCAAGGTACAGCTATTGCAGCGGAAATAGCCGCNACAGCGGATTTTGACTGGCTGCTGGTGGATGCCGAACATTCACCAAATGATATCCCGTCNATCATCACGCAGTTGCAGGTNATTGCCGGATATCCGGCGGCAGCCCTTGTGCGCCCGCCAGTTGGCGAGCCTGTGATCATCAAGCAGCTTCTGGATATCGGCTGCCAGACNCTGATAGTGCCAATGGTTGAGAGNGGCGAGCANNCNGAGATGCTGGTGCGTGCGATGCGCTATCCTCCAGATGGAATCCGCGGGGTTGGCGGTGCTGGTGCGCGNGCAACCGGGTTTTCCAGCCATGCAGATTATCTNANAACAGCGAATGACGAGATGTGTCTTGTGGTTCAGCTTGAAAGCCGCGCCGGCTATGACGCGCTTGACGAGATACTGGCGGTTGAAGGCGTGGATGCGGTGTTTATCGGGCCTTCCGATTTCAGCGCCAATATGGGGCATATCGGNAATCCCGGCGCGCCCGAAGTGCAGGCCGCNATCACTGATTCACTGCAGCGGATCAAGGCTGCCGGCAAGGCATCGGGGATCATGTCGCTGGATCCGGTGGCNGCAAAATCCTATCTCGATCAGGGGGTGGACTTCGTGGCGGTCGCCATTGACTCCCTGACGCTTGCCAAGGCGTTGCGCAGCACGGCGGCGGCCTGCCGCTGATCATTGGCACCGGCCTGACCAGTTATTCCATGCGGCATTTGGTCCGGCGGTCTGCTTGTGACTTGGATTCGTCGCGGCATTCCTTATTCTGCAGCTGAAACAAACAGGGAACAGCTGTGGACATTGTCTGGTTCAAACGTGATCTTCGCCTGCATGACCATGCCCCGCTGACGGCGGCGCTGGCGAATGGTCCTGTCATGCCGCTGTATATTCTGGACCCGGAACTGTGGCAGCAGCCTGATAT
>NYTO01000118.1 GCA_002683535.1 SAR116 cluster bacterium | reverse complement strand
AGACGGCCGCGACGGCGCACAACCTGGCAGTTGCGATCACGCGTTTTCAGTGTTTTCAGTGAACTTACGACTTTCATGTCGAGCTCCATAACCAGATGGTCATAATCAACTTGAGAGCGGAAACTAACACTGGCCCCGCGCCGCGTCAACGGCGAAATAGGCGGTGTTTTCACGGTTCCTGCCGATGCCGATCAGGCAGTGATACAGGCGACGCCGGTGCCTTTCAGCCCGCAATAGCCGTTCGGTACCTTGTGCAGATATTGCTGGTGGTAATCCTCGGCGTAAAAGAAATCCCCGGCAGCTTCTATCTCGGTGGTCACCTGTCCACGTCCAGCCTCACCAAGTGCGCGCCCATAAGCCTTTGCGGTTGTCCGCGCTGTCTGCAGCGCATCGTCACTGTCGCAGTAAATTACCGACCGGTATTGCGTGCCAATATCATTGCCCTGACGATAGCCTTGCGTTGGATCATGCTCTTCAAAAAAGACCTTCAGCACCTGTTGCAGCGAAATCACCGCCGGGTCAAAGACCACAAGCACAACCTCTGAATGGCCGGTGCGCCCTGAACAGACCTCTTCATAGGTTGGATTCGGGGTGTGGCCACCTGCATAGCCGACTGCGGTCGTATAAACGCCCTTCAGCTTCCAGAACAGGCGCTCCGCCCCCCAGAAGCAGCCAAGGCCAAGCTGCACAGTTTCCAGATTGTCAGGAAATGGGCCGATGGTCGGTGTGCCAAGAACGCAATGCGGCGCGCCATCAAAAATTGCGGCACTGCGGCCGGGCAGCGCCTCGGCTATCAATGGCAGGCGGGCTTTGAACGGGTTTGAAAACAGCATGTCTGTCATCCTTGTCTGACCATATCTATCATCGCCGCTGCACCCCCGGTCAGCAAGGGGATCTAGGCGCGGCGAAGTGCCTCTACCCCGGGCAGGGTGCGGCCTTCCAGCCATTCCAGAAACGCACCGCCTGCGGTCGATATGTATGATATGTCGTCACTGACACCCGCATTGGCAAGTGCGGCCAGCGTGTCACCACCGCCCGCGACTGACATCATCCCGTCATTCTTGCTTTGCGCAGCGACCGCCTGTGCAAGCGCGTTTGTGGCAGCATCAAAAGGTGGAAACTCGAACGCACCCATCGGCCCGTTCCAGACAATCGTGCGGCAGTCCGACAGGGCGGCAATCGCTGCTGCGGCTGATTCCGGCCCGGCATCAAGGATCATATCATCNGTCCCGACATCACCNGTCTGCGCAATGCGTGTGTCAACACCGCTGGCCAGCGCCTTGGCCACGCAGAAATCATGTGGCAGGACCAGCCGGCACCCGTNATCATTGGCNGTTCTNGNAATNTCCGATGCGGTCTCAGTCATGTCGGCCTCGACCAGCGAGGCCCCGATATCATGCCCATTGGCCAGCAGAAATGTGTTGGCCATGCCGCCGCCAAGNACCAGCACATCAACTGTCTTGACCAGATTTTCAAGNACCGACAATTTGGTCGACACTTTTGCACCGCCCACAACCGCGCCAAGAGGACGTTCAGGTGCGGCCAGCGCCCGGTGAAGGGCTGACAACTCATCCCCAAGGGCACGGCCAGCCGCCACGACCGGCATCATGCGGGGCAATGCCTCGACCGACGCATGCGCGCGGTGCGTACAGGAAAAGGCATCACCNACATAGATATCACCAAGCGCCGCCAGCGCAGCGGCAAAATCACCGTCATTGGCCTCCTCACCCGCNTGGAAGCGCAGGTTTTCCAGCATCAGNACATCGCCGTCCTGCATCGCAGCAACGGCATCAGNTGCCTGCTGGCCGGTAATATCACTTACAACCGGCACGGGCCGGCCCAGCAGCGCTGCCAGCCGCCCGGCAACCGGCGCNACTGACATTGCAGGCACTNGGCNGCCCTTTGGCCGTCCCAGATGGGTCATGATGATCAGGCGTGCGCCAGCGCTGCACAGCGCCTCAAGACCGGGCAGCACGCGCCGGATNCGCGTATCNTCGCCAACAACACCNTCTGCAAGCGGAACATTCAGATCCAGCCGCACAAGACACCGTTTGCCTGCGGTTTCAATGTCGTCAACGAACAAAAACGGGGAATCCATCACGGCGCATCACTCTGCTGTCANTAGGAGGTGTCATCGGATAGCCGAAGGCAGAGATAAATTCAAGCTGGCCCGCATTACAGCGTGGCCCACGCACAGGTTTGCTGAACGGTTCAGCAGGCGGCTTGTCCACTGTACTTCACCATTGGCGCATGATAGGCAGCGTTACATATTCAACTTGATTTGCAGACCGACATGTCGCCGACACCCTCTCATCCATCCCGCCAGCAGGAATTCTGNTCAGGCGTTCGCCAGGAACTGCCCCTGCAGCTTGGGGTGGCACCGTTCGGGCTGGTGTTTGGTGTTCTGGGACTTGCCGCCGGATTGACCCCGCTGCAAACGATCCTGATGTCATCAATCGTGTTTGGCGGCGCCAGCCAGGTGGTGCTGGTGCAATTATGGGGCAGCGTGCCGGGACCGGTTGTCGGGGCATCGGTATCGATGATCAATCTGCGGCATGCGCTGTACAGCGCGTCAGTTGCCCCCTATCTGCGCGCGCTGCCATTGCGCTGGCGCATACCGCTTGCCTATCTGCTGACCGATGAGGCCTATGCCGTCACCATCAACCGTTTCCGCAGTGATGCGCCCGGCCCGTTTCAGCATTATCATCTTCTGGGCACAGGCATGCTGTTGTGGGTGTGCTGGCANATCACAACCATCACCGGTGTTGTGTTTGGGGCCACCATCCCGGCCGAGTGGTCGCTGGAATTCGCCATTCCGCTGACCTTTATNGCTGTTGTTGTGCCGATCCTGAGNCGGCGCGCCGACTTTATTGCCTGCGGTACGGCCGCTGTCATTTCGGTGNTTGGCCAGCCGCTGCCNTGGAACAGCTGGATCATTCTTGCAGGNATAGGCGGCATCCTGGCNGGCTGGCTGACCCTTTATANAGCAGCAGGCAGGAGCAACGCATGATCTGGTGGGTGATGATTTTTTGCGGCGTTGTGACATTTCTCACCCGCTTTGTGATGTTTTCCGATATGGCACCGAAAAAGCTGCCTGACTGGAGCGAGGACGTNCTGAGCTTTGTGCCGGTGGCAGTGCTTACGGCGATCATCGTGCCAAGCGTTCTGGTCGGCGCNGACAATGCCATTCAGGTCATTGATAATGCCCGCCTGCCAGCCGCCATCCTGGCTGTTCTGGTGGCCTGGCTTACCCGTTCGGTGCTGGCAACCATTGGCAGCGGTCTTGCTGCGCTGTGGTGCCTGAACTGGCTGATTTTCTGACAGACAGATCGCCTGATTCCGCGCTGCAGACAACGGATTCGGCTCGTCAGCTGCTGTCTGCAAAACGGTCACATGAGTCGGCAAGCCGCATATCCAGATCGGTAAGCCCACTTGCCGAATGCGTTGTCCAGCGGATCTGCACCCGGTTGTAGACATTGGACCATTCGGGATGNTGGTTGGCCCGCTCTGCCGCCAGCGCAACACGGGACATAAAGCCAAAGGCGGCGTTGAATCCCTTGAAAGTGAATTCCTTTTCAATGGCCCTGCCGTCATCGCAGAGGGACCAGCCCGGNCGGTTGGCAAGCGCGGCGNNTATATCTGCTGCATCAAGCCTTGNTGATGGTGGCGGCCCCGATGTGCCGGTTNCCGATCCCGATATGTTGGCCATGCCTGCCTCCTGCCCCTTGCGGATATTGCCCATTTCGGCAAAGTATAGGCATCAGGAAAGGCTGTGGTCATGCCAAAATCTCTGCTCATCATTGCCCATGCGCCGTCAGCGAACACATCCGCGCTGGCGGATGCCGCGCTGGCCGGGGCCACNCATCCTGATNCCGGACAGATAGCTGCAATACTGAAGTCACCTTTCGATGTGGTGGCAGATGATCTGCGTGCCTGCGATGGCGTGATGATCGGCACGACTGAAAATATCGGCTATATGGCCGGTGCAACAAAGGACATGTTCGACCGCTGTTATGATGACTGGCTGGACAGGCATGAAGCNATGCCGGTGGGNATCTATATCCGGGCTGGCCGCGATGGCACNGCAACACGGCGGGCCCTTGAATCGATCATCGGTGCGATGCGCTGGCGACTGGTGGCGGCCCCGCTGATCCTGCATGGTGACTGGCAGGATGCCTATCGCGATCAGGTTGCAGAGCTGGCAATGGGTATGGCCGCTGGCATGGATGCCGGCATCTTCTAGAGACGTGCCGGCAGCTATGTGTGAAGCAGGTGCCTGCTAGTGGTCGTGCTTGTGCTCGCTCTTTTGTCCATGCGAATGGTCATGCTTTTCGTCATGCCTGTGCGCGTCATCACTGCTGTGAATATCGGCAGGGCTGCGCACCATGCCCAAAGCACGTTTAACCGCGCCCGATGCAAATTCCAGCGTGACAGTATGCACGTCGCCCGGTGCAAGGGTGGATGTCAGCCCCATAAACATCAAATGCAGGCCGCCCGGTGCCAGAGTGACAGTCTGGCCAGCAGCAATCGGCAACCCGCCTTCCACCGGACGCATTTTCATCACGCCGTCATCATTGACCATATTGTGGATGTCAGCCATGCCGGCAAAAGACGCCCTTACGGCAATCAGACGATCAGCTTTACCGGAATTGTTGGTGATCGTCACATAACCACCCGTGGCCGTCATACCGGGCGCCGTGGCGCGGATTTGCACATCGCTGACTTCAAGGTTCCGGGAACTGGCGGCGCTGGCCATTGCTGCTGGCAGACACAGCAAGACGGCCAGGCCGATCAACGCACGCATGATCTCTTTACACTTCATAAAATTGAACCTTCCCAAATATTCGGCGCGAATATTCAACGGGTTATCCGCGGCGATTGATTTCAACCTCACGCAACCCGCTTAGCGACGTGATACCAAGCTGCGCCATCACATCACGCATTTCTTCCAGAAGCACAGCGGCTGCATGTTCGCCGCCATCCTTGCCAAGCGCGGCAACGGCATACATGAACGCACGCCCGATCATTACAAAATCAGCACCGCATGCCAGCGCCTTGACGATATCGAGACCGGATTGAATGCCGCTATCGACAACGAGAGGAAGCTTTTTGCCTACGACCGCGCGGATTGCGCCGATCCTGTCCAGCGGGTGCGGTGCGGCATCAAGCTGGCGACCGCCATGGTTGGAGATAACAAGCCCGTCAACGCCCACCCGAACAGCGCGCTCGGCATCCTGCCCTTCCAGAACGCCTTTCAGCAACATCTTGCCGGGCCAGGCAGCACGGATTTCTTCGAGATAGTCCCAGTCAAGCGTGCCATTCAGCTGCTGCCCAATGAACGAGGTGATCGGCAGATGCCCATGCGTTTCACTATAGGGTTCCATATTGCGGAACTTTGGACCACCGGTTGCCACCATCCGCATGGCCCAGCCCGGATGCATGGCTGTCTGCCAGATCACGCGCGGGGTGAATGTCGAATTGCCACGACTGCCAAGCGGCGCACCGGCAATACGCATGCGCTCACGCCGGCTTGGAGCGGGCACATCGGCAGTCACCAACAGCGTTTCAACATTGCAGGCACGCGCCCGGCGCATCAAATCAAATGTGATATCCCTGTCCTTTGCCGCATAAAGCTGGAACCAGGTATTCGCCCCACCGGCCTTTGCCACATTTTCAATGGAGTCCCCGGCCACCGTGCTGAGCGTATAGGGAAACCCGTGACTGGCAGCCGCAGATGCGAGTATTTTCTCGGCCCCGGGCCAGATCATGGATGACAGGCCAATCGGCGCCACACCAAACGGTGCCTCAAAATTCTGGCCAAGAATCGATGTCGACAGATCGGCGTCAACCCGCCCGCGCAGAAAGCGCGGGGTCAAGGTGATCGCGTCATAGTAGTCACGGTTGGCCTGCCGCGCGACATCATGGCCTGTTCCGGAGTCAAGATAGGCGAAGACAAAAGGCGGAATGCGCCGACGCGCCGGCATTTCAAGATCGCGCAGGCGGGGATATTTCATCATATGGTCCAAGACAAACCCCTATGGCTGCCAGCCTCAATGGTCAGGGCTGGGCCTTCAGATAAGCGATAACATTTGCGATATCGGCGTCTTTCTTCAACCCGGCAAACGCCATCTTCGTGCCTTTGACATATTTCTTCGGGGCACGCAGATAGGCTGTCAGCGTTTCTTCGTCCCAGATGATCCCGGACGCTTTCATCGCCTTCGAATATTTAAAACCTTCAATCGATCCGGCCTCACGACCCATCAGATTGACCAGATGAGGACCGGTTTTGTTCTTTTCCTTGGCGGCGTAATGGCAGGCCTTGCATTTCTTGAAGACTTTTTTACCCGCCTCGGCATCGCCGGCAAGAACCGGTGCAGACGTCAGGGCAGCAAGGCCGAGAACGGCCGCGCCAAGCAGGGTTGAAAAGCGGTTCGAAGATCGGTTCAACATGGGTTCGGTTTCCGTTTCGACATCGGGTATGCGCGGCAGCAACACCGCTGCGTTTCAGATAAAGCAGTGGAGACCAGCTTGCAAGCCGCAGGCGGCAAATAATAAACCGAATTGCGATACATCTGGTCACAGATGCAGCATGCCGCTTGCGCTGTCGACCGGCGCAGGGTAAGCACCCGCAATAGTGGATCGGAGACGTCGCATGACACCAAAACAGCAACGGCTAGCCGCGGTCATTGCCATAGCCGCCCTTCTGGGCCTGGCTGTCTGGCTGGTGCTGACTGCGCTACGCGACAATATAGTGTTCTTCTACACCCCGTCTGAAATTCCATCAGGCATGGAAAATCGCGCGATTCGACTTGGTGGTCTGGTCAAGGAAGGCAGCGTTGATATTGACGGGCTGGCATCACAGTTTGTGGTCACTGACGGCGTGGAAGAAATTGCCGTCAGCTTTGATGGCGCGCTGCCAAGCCTGTTTCGTGAAGGACAGGGCGTTGTCGCCGAAGGCCGGATCAATGACGGTCAGCTGACCGCCAGCAATGTGCTGGCCAAGCATGACGAAACCTATATGCCGCGAGAAGTCGCAGACTCGCTCAAGGAAAAAGGCGTGTGGCAGGGCTCTGACCAATAGGGTCCGTCTGGGCGGCCCATTCCGGGCAAGCTGGTCTATTTGACCTTGCCCTGATCGCTGCCGGTGCTGGTGCCTTCATGCCCCGGCATATCATCTTCAGGCGGATGGGCGGCTGCCGTTGACGCCGGCATGGGCGTGTCGCTCATCACTGTCGTGTTCAGCTGCCGTTCACGATAAACTGTATACAGCCCGCCCACCAGAATCAGGCCCATCCCTGCCCATGCCAGCATGTCCGGCCAATCTTGCCAGATCAGAATGCCCCAGATAACCGCAAACGGGATGGCGGCATATTCAAACGGCGCGATGAAAGATGCCTCGACAGCGCGGTAGGCGTTCGATGACACCCACGACAGGAACAGAACCATCACCGCGCAAACGGCGATAAACAGCCAGTCGATCAACCCCGGCATGGTGGGCGCACGCAGCATGAAGTCCAGACTGGCACTGCCGGAAGGTGGCAAAGGCGCAATGATATTATAGATCAAGGCCGGCGTGGCAGCCACAACATAGGCCACATGCTGAACCGTAACCATCGCTTCCAGATTGCCCACTGATTTCAGACGGCGTGTCCATATCTGAAACAGCGCATAGGAAAGCGCTGCCCCAAACACCAGCAGGGTTTCCGGCTGAAACGCATCGGTGCCGGGCTTGATGATCAGCAACACACCACCCATTCCGGCAAGAACGGAAAGACTGCGGTGAATGCCAATCCGTTCACCCAGAAATGGCACTGACAGCAAGGTTATCAACAGGGGCGAGATGAAGAAGATGGCAACGCATGTTGGCAATGGCAAACTGCCAAGCGCGACAAAAAACAGAACCATCGCCACGACAAGGCACAGTCCCCGCGCGAAGAACTGCCAGAATTCTGCCGCAGACAAACCGAACATAGCCCGAAAGCCATTGCTGACAATCGCCAGAATGACCAGCGTTATCACGCCGCGCACGAAGGTGATTTCAGCCAGCGGCAGGCGTGCGCTCATCAATTTGAAAAGCGCGTCGTTCAAGGGAATGAAGGCCATGCCGGCCGCCAACATCAGCAGCGCAATAACCGGACGTTGCATGTATTCCGTCATCATCGCGCCTCATATGATTTTTCAGCCTTCCTGTTCGCACTTATCAGCAAATCACCTCGGGAAAAAGCGCAAAATCTTGCCTTTGCGCATTTGCTGCGCGACGCTTGTCCTGGAAACGGATATTGCAGAGACACAGAAGTGGGGAAATCAGGATGCAAACAGGGTCATGCCACTGCGGAACGGTGCGCTTCGAAGTTGATAGTGAAATTGAGGAATTTCGCCGCTGCAACTGCTCTATCTGCCGTCGCAAGGGCGCGGTGATAGTAACAGCGAAAAAGGAAGATTTCAGGATTGTCGCGGGCGAGGACAACCTGTCACTTTATCAATGGAACACCAATACCGCGCGCCATTATTTCTGCAAGACATGCGGGATATACACCCATCACTGGCGGCGCAGTGCCTCGCAATATGGCTATAATCTGGGTTGTGTCGAAGGCATCAATATTGAGGATTACACTGATATTCCGATGGGAAACGGCAAGTCAATGAGCCTTGTCGGCGACGATCAGTGATATGCGAACACCACCGGTCTGGAGATGTTCAGGCCGCAAAACCTATGCCACGGCAAATTGCAGGACAAAGGCGGTATCGCCCGCATGATCGGCATCACACCCGTCATAAATCTGAACCTCGTTCAGCTGCGGCAAAGAAATACGGCCATCATGATGCAGCTTGTTCAGCGCAGCCTCAAACCCTTCGGCTTCAAAATGCTGACGATTGACACCGATGATGGCCATCGCGCCCGGCAGACAATGGTCCAGCAGCGGTGAAAGCGGTGCCGGGCCCAGATGGCCGAGGGTGAATGTCCCCGCACTGACCAGCGCCCCATAGCCGCCGGCAAGATGGCTGATATCAGCTGTCAAATCGGCTTCGAACAAGGCGGCGTAATGCCCCTTGCTGCGCGCCTTGTCCAGCATTTCTGGCGACAGGTCGACACCATGGATGACAAGGTCCGGCTGTGCCTTGTGGATCGCTTCGGCAACAAGGCCAGTGCCACATCCGACATCCAGAACCGGCCCATCTGCCAGACGGGCAGTACCAAGGGCGTCCGCAATGGCCACAGGATAGATATAACCCAGCGCGTCAGCGAAGCTCTGGTCATAATAGGCGGCAAATTCGCGGTAGTAATCCAGATGGTCATCCGGCTTGTCCAGCGCGTAGGCGCCTTTCAGCAGTTCTGTCCCGCGGTCTGTCTCATCGCCACTCATGCTGCCACTCCAAAACCCTTACGAAACTTATCCTCTGGCTTCTAACTTTTGATTTTATCCTCTGGCTTTCACCTTGCGAGACTGAACAGGCAGCTGTCAGCCCGCCTCAACAATGCCGCTGACAGTCTTCACCTCGAGAAATTCCTCGATGCCGAACGCGCCGCCCTCGCGGCCAACCCCTGATTGTTTGTATCCGCCAAAGGGCATACCCGACGCGCGATGCGCCCCGTTCACCTGGATCATGCCGGCACGCAGCCTTGATGCCACCCGGCGCGCCCGATCTGCACTGCCAGTCTGGATATAGGCGGCAAGGCCGTAAGGGGTGTCATTTGCCAGCGCAACCGCCTCATCCTCGGTATCAAACGGCATGATCGCCAGCACCGGGCCAAAGATTTCCTCACGCATGATGGTCATGTCGGGTGTCGCATCGGCAAAGACGGTAGGCCTTGCAAACCAGCCACGGTTCAAGCCTTCGGGCCGGCCCGTGCCGCCCGCAACCAGTCGCGCACCTTCATCGATACCGACCTGGATCAGTTTTTGGACCTTGTCGAACTGGGCCTGCGAGACAAGTGGCCCGATGTGACTGCCCGGCTTGTCCGGCATATCAACCTGTGTTGCCTCGGCTGTGGCCTTTGCCACTTCCACTGCGCGTTCATAGGCGATGCGTTCAACCAGCATGCGCGTTGCCGCGTTGCAGGACTGCCCGGTATTGGCAAAACAGAAACTTGTGCCGCGCTCAACCGCTGCATCAAGATCACTGTCGGCAAAGACCAGATTTGGTGACTTGCCGCCAAGTTCCAGCGACACTGTCTTTACCGTATCGGCGGCGGCCTTGCTGATCAGGATGCCGGCGCGTGTCGATCCGGTGAATGACACCACGTCAATCTGCGGATGCGCTGACAGAATANTGCCAACGCCTGCACCATCACCATTGACCATGTTGAAAACNCCCGCAGGGACATCTGCCTCATCCATGATTTCGGCGAAAACAATGCTGGACATCGGGGCAATTTCCGACGGTTTCAGCNCCATGGTGCATCCCGCCGCAAGCGCAGCACCCACCTTCAGAACTACCTGATTCATCGGCCAGTTCCACGGGGTAATCAGCGCGGCCACGCCGGCCGCCTCATGCACAAGGTCCTGCCCTTCAACGCCGGGGCGGTTTGGACGCGTCCATTCAAACGCGTCAAGCGCACGAATGAACGCCTTCAGATGCCCGCGGCCTGCCCCAGCCTGATCCGATGTCGACATATCGATCGGCGCGCCCATTTCGGTGGAGATGGCTTTGGCCATGTCACCGGTACGCGCTTCATAGGCAGCAAGGATGCGCTTCAGCACGTCACCGCGCATTTCGGGCGTTGTGGCCGACCATGCCGGAAACGCCGCGCGCGCCGCCATGATGGCGGCTTTGGTATCAGCTTCACTGCCAAGCGAGATCGTGGCGAACGGCTCTTCAGTTGCCGGATTGAAAACCGGAAAATCTGTGCCGCCCTGCGAGGCCACCCACGCGCCGTTGATATAGTGGTTGCGCTTGTCGATCATCGTCATTCTGCCTTTATTCGTATTTTATGTGGTGATTATTATCCGCTGCATACACTCACCCCGACTTGTGTTTTTCCGCCAGATAAATGCCTCCCAGCACCATAGCCATTGAAAGGCCATGATAAAAATACAGCGTCTCAGAAAGAAAAAATACCGCCATCAGGGCTGAAAATACCGGGATCAGGTTCAAATAGAAGCCGGACCGGTTCGCCCCGGCAAGTTCAACGCCGCGCATAAAGAAAATCTGTGCCAGCATCGACGGAAAAATGGCGCAGTAAGCGACGATTGCCACCCCCTTTGCCCCCGGCAGGATCATCGTGCCACGCCAGAATTCCACCCCCATGAATACCGCGAATACCATGGTCGCCGGAATGGCAAAAAAACTGAGTATGAGCGCTGGTGACATCTCGATCCGCTTGCCAAGCCCGACGGTATATCCGGCATAACAGACACACGCCACCAGCATCAGGATATCGCCCGGATTGAAAGTCAGTTCGCGCAATGCCTGCCATGATCCACCGGTGACCAGCACCGTAACGCCGACAAGTGATACAGCCAGCCCGATGATCTGGACCATACCGATACGGGTGCCAAACAAAGCCAGGCTCATCAGCATGACAATGGCCGGTACTGCGCTTTGTGTAATCCCCAGATTGACAGCTGTTGTGTGCTGCGCGGCAAGGATGAAGAAAAAGGTAAAGCCGGCCATACCAAACCCGCCCATCATCAACACCCAGCCAAGACGCGCACGCACCTGCGGCCAGACCGCCATCATCTGCCGCCGAAAGATAAAGATCAGAATCAGCAGACAGGACATCCAGCGCAACCCCATCATGGTCATCGGCGACATTTCACCAACCGAAAGACGGGCCGCAATCGTGTGGCCGGCCCACATCCACATTGCCATTGTCAGGGTGAAATGCGGGCTGTTCCAGAGACGTGTCACGACGGGGTGACACCTCGCAGGCGTTCAGAGCGACGACGCAGCCACTCGACGGTTGTAAGTAGCAATATTGAAATTATCACCATTATTGTTGCTACGGCCAAAATCGTTGGGCTTATTTGCTCCCTTATTCCGGAGAACATTTGGCGCGGGATCGTGCGTTGTTTAACATCTGCGAGTTGAAGCACGACCACAACTTCATCGAATGAAGTGATAAATGCAAATAAACCGCCTGATATAACCCCAGGCAATATAAGTGGCATCTGGATTTCAAAAAATGTTTCAACTGGCCCAGCGCCGAGATTGGCGGCAGCCCTAACCAATGATTTGTCAAAGCTTACCAGTGTTGCAGTAACGGTTATTATTACAAACGGCGTACCCAAAACAGCGTGCGCCAAAATTAGACCGAAATAAGTTTTAGCCAATCCAATGCCTGAAAAAAAATAAAATAAACCAGATGCGGTTATTACCAATGGAACAACCATTGGTGAAATTAGAAGAGCCATTATTGCTCGCCGTGCAGGCATTTCAGATCGCGAAAGCCCAATAGCAGCCAATGTACCAAAAGCTGTTGACAACATGGTTGCAAAGAAGCCTACGAACAAAGAGTTCTTGATTGACCGAATCCACTGGGCGTTATTCCACATGTCAGCCCACCAACCTTGGAACGCATCGGGCGCGACCATGCCATTACGCAAGATGTCGGCATACCATCGGAGAGAGTAGGCCTCAGGATCTAATGCCAGCATGCCGGCAGTAAAACTGAAGTAAGGCTCCTGATTGAATGATAGTGGGACTAATATCAAAATGGGAATTATCAGAAAAAGAAAAATCGCACCACACAATACTCTAAACGTATAG
>NYTO01000117.1 GCA_002683535.1 SAR116 cluster bacterium | reverse complement strand
GCCGCCAATACTGCCGGCGATGCTGCCCGGAAGGCAGGTGCGTAATGCAGGAACACCCGTCAGGCAGGCCACCAAGGGCGTCATTTCTGATACCGCTGGCGGTATTTCTGGTGCTGGCCGGATTTGCCACGGCGGCCTTGCTGGCGACATTGCTCGGCGACCGCGATGTCTCGCAGCTGCCATCATCGATGATCGGCAAACCTGTTCCCGATGTTGTGCTGCCCCGCCTTGATGCTGCATCTGGTGATGTGAGCCCTGCCCAGTTCACAGGTGCGCCCTTGTTGGTCAATGTTTTTGCCAGCTGGTGCGCCCCTTGCCGCGCCGAGGCACCGGCACTGGCCTTGCTGGAAAAAGATATCCGTATTCTGGGCATCGCCTATAAGGACAAGCCGGCCGACACCGGCAACTTTCTTCAGCAATATGGCGATCCGTTTGTTGCCGTTGGTGTGGACCGCGACGGTGCTGGCGGTATGGCACTGGGCGTTTACGGCGTGCCCGAGACCTTTCTTCTGGATGCCGATGGCACCATATTGCTGCGCCATGCTGGCCCGATTGACCGGCGCGTTCTTGAAGACATCCTGCTGCCCCGCATTCGGGGTCTGCAGTGATGCCGGTGTCCGGTGTGACAAGGCTGATACGGCTGTGGACGCTGTTGTTCTGTCTGGGGCTGGGCGTAGCAGTGACAGGCAATCCAACGCCTGCAGCCGCACTGACACCTGAGGAAATGCTGGCGGATCCGGCTCTGGAACAACGCGCCCGCGATCTGTCACAAGGATTGCGTTGTCTTGTCTGCCAGAACCAGTCCATCGATGATTCCGACGCCGAACTGGCGCGCGACCTGCGCACCGAGGTGCGCCGCCGGCTTACCGCCGGTGAAAGCGATGCCGACATCCTTGATGCGATCCGCGACACCTATGGCGACTATGTTCTGCTGAACCCGCCAATATCCCCATCCACATGGATTTTGTGGGCAGCACCTGTGATCATTCTGGCTAGCGGTGCCTTGCTGGTTTTTGCCGCCCGCCGCCGCGATGAAACGCCCGATGAAGACAGCCCTCTGCCTGCCCGCGAAACGACAATAGGATCACCGGTGCGATCACCGGTGCCCGGCCGCCAGGCTATGGCGCTGTTCAGCCTTGCCGTGGGGTGCAGCCTTCTGATCTATCTTGCGTTGGGGCGTGCCGATTTGCCTGACAGGCCGCTGACTGAACGCACCGCCGAAATTGCCGCGCTGAAAGGCACGGTGCAGCAGGATAATGCCGACCGGGTGGCACGCCTTGATGCTGCGCGCGCCGCTGTCGAGGCGGAACCGGGCCGTGTCAGCAACTGGCTGGACCTTGCCGTGGCCGCTGCCGCTGCTGGCCGCAACAAGACCGAAGCCACCGCCTTGCGTCAGGCGATGGTACTGACCGATGACGACCCGGCCATTGTCTCCATGCTTGCCGAAGCCTTGTCACGTGCTGCGGACGGGCAGATCACGATCCCGGCGCGCGCCCTTGTTGAACAGGCACTTGCTGCCAACCCGACCGAGCCGCGCGCCCTGTTTCTGTCCGGTCTTGCTGCCTATCAGGACGGGGATTACGCCGCCGCCATCAACAGCTGGCAGCAGCTGCAGCGCGTATCCAGCGCCGATGCCCCCTGGATGCCGCTATTGGCCGACAATATTGCCGATGCCGCTGCGGCTGGCGACATAGAGTTGCCAGCCACCCCCGGCCCGGATGCGGCTGACATTGCCGCTGCCAGCGAGATGAGCGCCGAAGACCGTGATGCAATGATTGCCAGCATGGTGGATGGGCTGGCGGCGAGGCTGGCGGACAATCCTGACGACGGGCCCGGCTGGCAAAGGCTTGCCCGCGCCTATGACGTTTTGGGGCGCACCGACGCCGCACAGGATGCCTTTGTCAGCGCGGCTGATGTGCTGGTTGCCGATGCCGATGCCCAACTGGCAGCATTGCAGGCCATTGTTGCCGGCAATGCCGAAGATCGATTGGCCACTGCCGCTGAAAGATTGCTGGCGCGTCTTGTCGATCAGGCACCTGCCCGCCCTGAAACGCTGTATCTGAGAGGGCATTTCGCCGCCACCAGCGGTGATGGTGAGGCTGCCCGTGAATTCTGGCAGCAATTGCTGGACCGCCTGCCAGAAGATGCACCCATCGCCGGTCAGTTACGCGCGGCCATCGACGCGCTTTGACGCATCGGCCTGCAAAAAGCTTTAAAGACGAATGATCCGGCGTGTGCGACGCACAGTTGCAATGACCACCAGCAGACCGGCCAGAACCAGCAACAGACTGCCAGCCGAAACCAGCACATCATCAAAACTGCCAACTGTCATGATGATCCCGCCNATCACNGGCCCCAGCACTTTGCCAAGGTTCCGCATCGCACCATAGAGCCCCATGCCGGTGCCCATGCCGGTTGCCGACTGGTCGGCCACAAACGCAAGGCTGGCCGGAAAAACCAGCCCCTGTGCTGCACCAAGAGCGACAGCCCCCAGAATGACCATATCGCCTTGCAGCCACGGCAAGGCAAACAGGCCGCCCGCCATTACCAGCACACCAATCCCGATCACTGTCAGACGGCCATATCTGTCGGCGACCATACCGCCGGGGGTGCGCATCAACATGTGCGCGCCTTCCTGAACAGTGAAGAACAGGCCAGCCAAAATCAGCGCGTGCCCCGATTGCGAGGCAGCAAGGATATGCAGCGGCAGAAACGCCTTCACCGCATAGGCCGCCATATTGACCATCATTTCAAGGCTGCCCGCCACCCAGATCGCCGGTCGCCTGCTTGCTGAATTCAACGCCGCCGCAAAGCTGGCGAACAGGTCACGCGGTGAATGACCGTGACCGGCCTTGACCGCCATATGCCCCGCCTTTCCACCCTCCAGCGCCAACAGCGGCACCAGCGCGATGGTCGCAATGATGCCCGTCAGCATAAACAGCAATTGCGGTGACATATGGGTCAGCAAAAAGGCAGCCGACACCGGTGCCAGCAGATAGCCGACAGATCGCGCCAGACCAAATACGCCCAATCGGGTGGCCCGTCTCCTGCCAGCCATCTCGGCGACCAGTGCCAGACTTACCGGTCCGAAGATCGCGGTGGCCAGCCCGTGTACCAGACGAAGCGCAAACAATTCCTCCGGTGTGCGGACCACCAGATAGCCAAAAGGCATAATGATAAATAGCCCGGCGGATATCAGCAGCCAGACGCGGCGTCCCTGCCGGTCCGACAAAAAGCCGACAATCGGTTTTACAACAATACCGGTCAGGGTAGAGACCGACACCACCAGCCCCAGCAAAATATCACTGGCACCCAGCATGGCGGCAAACAGGGGCAAGACCGGCGTCTTGCCCATCTGATAGGCGGTACGCACAATGGCGTCCGCCGCAAAGATGCGCGCGAACGGGCGCAGGGCGAAGTTGCGGTCTCTACTCACCAGCCTGTCTTTGGCGCGCCGATCGCAGCCGCGCTGACCGCTGGCGCCCCGATCTCGGCAACCGTCGCATTCAGCGCCGCAAGAGGGCCTTCGACCAATGTATCCAGCTCATCCAGCAGGGCCTGGACGTCACCTGTCACAATGTCGGCCAGTTCGGCAACCTGCAGGGGCGGCTTGGCATCCGCAATCAGCGCTGTCCACCGCAATTCCATCAACGTGTCATCAAGACCCGCAGGATGGCGAAGCACATCGCGCGGGGTTTCGCGGTGCACATCAACAAGCCGCGCCTCAATCTCACCAAGACGGGTCATCGCCTCTTCGATCTGACTGTCAACTGAAGGCACAAGAAGTTTCAGGTTTTTCAGCTGTTTGCGCATCATTCTGATGCGGTTCACCCCGATATAGAGATCGGAAACCGAATTCGTCAGCTGTTTTGCCACCGCATATTGGGCAGCAAGGTCAGCATCACTGACATCAATCCGCGGGTCTGGGACAACAACCAGATCATGCGCACTGGTCTTGCCGCCAGCGGTCAGCGATACGCGGTAGGTGCCGGGCACCACACGCACCCCCGCCGGTCCATCACCCTCATGGGCAAATGGCTGGTACGGACGGTCCTGCAACGACCGGTCCAGGCGTACTGGCGGCATGCCACGCAGGTCCCAGACAAAGCGGTTCAGACCGGCATGCGCCGTCGGCTTCATATCGATCTTCAAACGTTCATCAGCCACATCAAAACGGGCCTGCAATACACCATCTGCGTCATGCACTTCGATCAGCAGATCATTCTCGGCACTATCATCCAGCCAGTAGAAGAAAATGGCACCATCTGGCGGATTCTCACCCACATCCAGATAGCGCCGCTGGCTGCGGCCGTCAGGATTCTTGACCTTGTAGGATGCGCCCTCAACACCAAAAGCAGGGCTGTAATCCTTGCCATCGCCATCGAAAAGGCCGGTGCTCCAGCTCAGACACTGGCGCACTGTTTCGCGTGGCGGGATCAATCCCGAACTGGCGGCCCGCAAGGGTGACAGATCATCCAGAATCCAGAACGAGCGGCCATGTGTCGCCACAATCAGATCGCCATGCTTGATCCGCATGTCATAGACCGGTGTAACCGGGAAACCGCCCTGCATGCGTGTCCAGTTGGCCCCGTCATCCGCACTGACAAAGACCCCGGTTTCAGTTCCCACAAACAGCAGACCTTCCCGCACTGTATCGGCGCGGATCACACGGGTGATTTCATCCTGCGGGAAACTGTCCGAAATGCGGGACCAGCTTGCCCCGCTATCGCGGCTGACAAACAGATAGGGATGATAGTCGGCAGATTTGTAACAGGTTGCTGACAGATAGATGCAGTCCGCATCATGATGAGAGAGTTCCACCGTTCCGATATAGGCAAATGCAGGCATCGTCGGCGGTGTGACCTCGGTCCAGCTTGCCCCGCTGTCACGGGTTACATGAACGCGGCCATCATCGGTAGCCCCCCAGATTTCACCCTTGCGATGCTGGCTTTCCACAACCGAAGACAGGCTTGCATAGGCTTCGGCACCGGCGCTGTCGCCGGTCAGCGGGCCGCCGGAATAATCCAGCTTGCTGATGTCATTATGGCTCAGATCAGGTGAGATGCATTCCCAGCTGTTACCCTGATCCTGCGAACGGAACAGATGATTGCCGCCCGCGTAAAGCGTGTTGCTGTCATGCGGTGAGAAACAAATCGGATAGGTCCAGGCAAATCTGTAGCGCAAATCGCGCGGGGCAAACCCTGTCGCCTCTTCCGGCCAGACATTGACCAGCTGCACCTGACGGGTGCGCTTGTCATACCGTTGCAGCGCCCCGTTGCCGCCGGGCGAGGATCCAACAGCACCGACAAAGACAATATCCGGATCATCAGGATGTACAGCTATAAATCCGGACTCACCCGTTCCCGGAAGCTGCAGATCGGACTTGGTGATCATGCCCCATTCGGTCTGGCTTGGCACCGAAACCGACGTGTTGTCCTGCTGCGTGGCATAGACGCGGTAAGGATATTGGTTATCAACATCCATCCGGTAGAACTGCGATGTCGGCTGGTTGTAGATACTTGACCAGGTGCGTCCCCCATTGAAAGACACATTGGCACCACCATCATTGCCCTGCACCATCCGGTTCGGATTGGCCGGATCGATCCACAAATCATGATTGTCACCATGCGGAGTGGTCACTTCGGCAAAGCTGGCGCCGCCATCGGTGGACTTCCACATCTGGTAATTGGTGACATACAGGGTGTCAGCGTCCTGTGGGTCGGCAAAGACATGCGTGTAATACCACGGCCGGTGAATCAGGTCGCGGTTTGGCGTGATCCGGGTCCAGCTGTTACCATAATCTTCGGATCGGTAAAGACCTGTATTATGCTCATCAGCCTCAACAAGAGCGAATACACGGCCCTGCTTTGCCGGCGAAACAGACACACCCATCTTGCCCAGCATGCCGGTCGCAAAGCCGGGCGCAGCAGTGATGTCCTGCCAGCTGTCACCACCATCCATCGACCGGAAAATCCGGCACCCCGGCCCGCCGCTGGACAGGTTCCAGAACTGACGACGCGCCTGCCAGAAAGTGGCAAACAGCACACGCGGATTTGTCGGGTCCATGGACAGGTCAATGGCACCGGAATCTGCATCAACCTGCAACACTGCCTGCCATGTCTTGCCGCCATCGGCAGACCGGTAGACACCGCGATCTTCACTGGGCCCGAACGCATCGCCAAGTGCCGCGACATAGACCAGATCGGGATTATCGGGATGCACCCGAATTTCACCAATCTGCCTGGTTTTCTCAAGACCAAGATGCTGCCAGCTGCGGCCGGCATCGGTTGACCGGTAGACGCCATCACCAAACGAGACATCCACACGGATCGTGGTCTCGCCAGTGCCGGCATAGATCACATTGCTGTCAGACGGTGCCACCGTCAGCGCGCCGATGGTACCGCTGGTCAGAAAGCCGTCAGACACGCATTCCCAGTATGTGCCGCCATCATCGGTCTTCCATATGCCGCCAGCACACGCGCCGAAATAGAATGTCATCGGATCGCTGTAATCGCCGGCAACAGCTACCACCCTGCCACCACGCGATGGGCCTATACACCGCCATTTCAGGGCAGATGATACTGCCATACGTGATTCAATCGAAGACACCTGCGTCTTTGATACAGCCATTTATCATCTCCCCAAAAAAGAATCGTCCAATCAGCGACCTCTGATTCGCGGATCAAGTGCGTCGCGCAACCCATCACCAAGATAATTGATACTGAGCACCGTCAACGAGATCGCAAGGCCAGGCCACAAAACGCGTTCTGGATGCAGCTGCATGTAGTCAACCGCATCGTTCAGCAAACGGCCCCATGTTGGGAAATCAGGTGGGAAGCCAAGACCAAGAAAGCTTAGTGCACTCTCGGTAATTATGGCATTTGCGATACCAAGTGTTGCCGACACCAGAATTGGCGATAGCACATTCGGCAAAATATGTCGCAAAATGATACGAATATCGCTAGTGCCAATTGATTGTGCCGCAAGAATGAATTCACGCTCTTTCAATGCTAGGACATCACCGCGCACAATACGCGCTGTTGGCATCCAGCTGGTAATACCGATCGAGACGACAATCAGCACGAACATGCCACGCTCTGGCCCATACGCCTCACTCAGAGGTTCGCGGAACAACAGCATCATCACCAACAGCAACGGCAGCAGCGGCAGTGACAGAAACAA
>NYTO01000116.1 GCA_002683535.1 SAR116 cluster bacterium | reverse complement strand
GCCTGTCTTCCTTGAAAGGCTTTTCAATGAAGTCATAAGCACCGTTGCGAATGGCCTGGACCGCAGTTTCGACCGTGCCATGGCCGGATATCATCACGACAGGCAATTCCGGGTAGATACCCTTCACCCACTCCAGAAGTTCAAGCCCGTCCATGTCTGAGTCGCGCATCCAGATATCGAGGATCGCCAGCCCCGGCGGTTTCGCCGCCATGAGATCGCGCGCTTCACCCGCGCTGGCGGCTTCCATGGTGGCAAACCCCTCATCACGCAGCGTAGCAGCGATCAACGAACGGATATCACGTTCATCATCAACGATCAGAATGTCACCCGCAGTTTTCACTGGTCAGACCCCATATCCTCGAAAAAGGAAAGACGAATGGTGGCACAGGCACCACCTTGTGGTGCATCAAGAAGTTCAAGCGTACCTGCATGGTCCTGCACGATCTTGGAGACAATCGCAAGACCAAGCCCTGTCCCCTTTTCGCGATGCGTTACATAGGGTTCCAACAACCGGCTGCGGTCCATTTCCGGATAACCCGGACCATTATCGGCAACCTGTAATATGACCATGGCATCAACGCGGGACAATCCCAGCCTGATCTGCGGCGCCTTGATATGGTTGTCGAGCAGACTGTCCACGCTGTTCTGGATCAGGTTGGATACTGCCTGACGCAAAAGCCCGGCATCACCAAGAACGCCGAATTCCTGATCCTTGTCGTCGACATCCAGCGACATCACTATGTCACCATCCTCAAACAGGGTCATCTGGCCTACCACAAGCGCATGCAGGTCCAACGGTGCCATCACAGGCTGGGGCATGCGCGCGAAGGCCGAGAATTCATCAACCATGCGCCCGATATCATCCACTTGCCGCCCGATGATTGACAGATATTCGGCAAATTGCGCCCCGTCTTCCTCATTCTCAGGCTTGTATTTGCGGCGCAACCGGTCGGATGCAAGCTGGATAGGGGTCAGCGGGTTCTTGATTTCATGGGCGATCCTGCGTGCGATATCCGACCAAGCGGCCTTTCGCTGCGCAGACAGCAGATCTGTCACATCATCAAAAGTCACAACATAGCCAATGACCCCGCCATCAACGCGTTCTGCCGTAATCCGTGCGCGCAGGGTCAGATGCTGTCCGTCGCGTTCCAGTATGATCTGATCTTCGGCAATGCGCCGACGACGCGGATTGGCAGCCGCAACCAGTCCGCTGAATTCGGGAACAACCTCGGCAAGCGGGCGGCCGATCATCTCGCCTGCCGAAACGTTCAACAATTGTGTTGCCGTGGTGTTGGGCAGATTCACATTCAGATCCTTGTCCAGCCCGATCACCCCGGACGACACGCCGCCCAGAACAGCTTCGGTAAATTCGCGGCGCCTGTCGATCTGCTTGTTGGCCTGCACCAGCTGTTCACGGCTGCGCACAATTTCATCAAGCATGTTGTTGAATGACAGTCCAAGCCGGGCGATTTCTTCAAGCTCAAGCCCCTTTGGTACGCGTTCTGACAGATTGCCGGCACGCACCTGTTCAGCAACCGAAATCACCGACCCCAGCGGTTCGATAATGGCAGTGGCCAGATTCAAACCGATCCACAACGCGGTGATCAGCAACAGCGCCAGAAACAGGCCAAACACAAAGGCAAAGCTAATTTGCAGGTCAAGCTGCCTGATTCCCAGCTGTTGATAGTCAGAGGCTGCAAGACGTGTATTGTCAACAGCTTCCAGAACCGAACGGTCGATAAACCGGCCAACAAACAAATAGGCATCAACAAAGCTGTTCAGCTTGACCACCGCGCGCAATTTATTCGTCTGGTCGGCGCGCAACAGCACAACCCCGCCATCGCGCGCATCGGCCAGCCATTCCTCGCGGATATTCATGAAGGTCACAGCAAAGGCGAAACGCGATTTGGCAATCACCTGTCCGGTACCATCCAGAATAATGGCCTCTGACAGATTGCGCAGCGCGGCCTGATTGGTCAGATATTGTTCCAGCACGGCAGCGTTGCCACTCAGCTTGAACGCCTCGCGGTTCACGTCATTGGCAATTGTCAGCACATCACTCTGGATAGAGCTGGCATGCTCCTGAAAATAGTAGTCAGCGACCTGTACCGATTCAGTCACCGCGGTCGAAATGCGGTCGGCGAACCAGCCGCGCATTGAATAGTCCACAACGAACAGCGCAAAGGCCGTGATGATGACCGCTGGCAGTGCAGCCACACCGCCGAACATCAATGCAATCCGCCAGTGAAGCTGATACCCGGCCATTCGGCGGCGGCGCTCATTCAGCAGCTGCAAGATTTGCCGGATCACAAATCCGCCGACAATAATCACTGCCAGGAAATTTACAGCGATCAGAATCGTAAGCAGCGAATTGTCCTGTTGCGCCGGATCAAATCTTGCCAGCGTAAACACTGTCAGCATGCCGATCGACAGGGCTGTCAGAACGGCAAGATACCCGAGCCTGTTTTCTGAAAATCGCAGGATAGAGGCGCGCGATCTGGGTTCAATATGCTCTGTCATGCCTGATGCTCTGTCATGCCTGTCGCCCTGACCAGATACCCAATTCGCGAATGCGCTTGCGAAGCGTGTTGCGGTTAATGCCCAGAATATCTGCTGCCTTGACCTGATTGCCGCGGGTTATTTCAAGGGTTGCGATGATCAGCGGATATTCCACCTCACGCAATACCCGTGCATGCAGGCCCTGCGGTGGCATCGCCCCGTTCAGTGTTTCGAAGTAACGGCGAATGTGCTGATCAACCGACTGGGACAGACTGTCCGATTCCAGCGGCGGTGAATCCTCGGGGCGCATGGCGGCAAGCTCTGCCTCAACCATCTCCGCAGAAATACTGTCTTCGCCAACAAGCACCAGCAGGCGGCGCACCAGATTTTCCAGCTCGCGCACATTGCCGGGCCAGTTCCAGGCTGCCAGCGCGCGAATGGCATCCGGCGTGAAGCGTTTAAGAGGCAAGCCGCCATCTGCCGCACGTTTCAGGAAATGATTGACCAGCGGGCCGATATCCTCGGTACGTTCGCGCAGAGGTGGCAGGCGCAGCGGCACAACATTCAGCCGGTAAAACAAATCTTCGCGGAACAGCCCCTGTTGCATCAGATGTTGCAGATTGTGGTTGGTGGCAGCAATGATCCGCACATTGGCGCGCACGGGCCGGTTCGCGCCTACCGGAAGATATTCCCCATCCTGCAAGACGCGCAAAAGGCGTGTCTGTGCCTCAGGCGGCATATCGCCNACCTCGTCAAGGAACAGGCTACCCCCTTCGGCCTGTTCAAACCGGCCGGGCATCCGGCTNTCGGCCCCGACAAATGCTCCCTTTTCATGGCCAAACAATTCGGATTCGACCAGATTGCGCGGAATGGCTGCCATATTGATCGGAACGAAAGGGCCTGACCGGCGCGAACCAAGATCATGCAGTGCGCGGGCCACCAATTCCTTGCCGGTCCCNCTTTCACCCGTGACAAGCACCGTCAGATCGGTACTGNCAACACGCGCCATTGCCTTGAAGATATCCTGCATTGGGCGTGACCGGCCAACNANGGGACCNCCCTCTTCGATACCNCCATTTTGTGCGGCTTCAAGTCCCGGCTGCCCAATGCTGGATACGGCGCGGCTTGTCGCCTCGACAAGGCTGCGCAACTCAAACGGCTTTGGCAGATATTCGAATACGCCTGTCTGTTGGGCCTTTACCGCCGTCAACAGCGTTGATCTCGCGCTCATCACGATCACCGGCATGCCAGGGCGGCGTTCCTGAATGCGCGGCAGCAAATCCAGCGCATCACCATCGGGAAGCGCGATATCAGAAATCAGCACATCCCCGCGCCCGCTTTCAATGAGCTTCCACAAGCCAGCCGCTGTACCGCTTGACTGTACTGTATACCCTTGGCGCGCCAACGCCTGCTGGACAACAAGACGAACCGACTTGTCATCTTCTGCAACAAGGATATGGGCCGGCTTTTCAGACANCGGCNCCCTCCTTTCCGGACNGNGGGAAATTCAACCTGAACACCGTGTGCCCCGGCACTGAATCCACCTCGACCATACCGCCATGGTCAGCCACCACGCTGGCAACCANCGCAAGGCCCAACCCGCTGCCACCACTTTTTCCCGATACAAAGGGATCAAANATATTGTCACGGATGTCGGTCGCGATCCCNGGCCCGTTATCAATCACCTCAATCTGAATGGGAACATGCAGACGCGCCGCACCGCCACCATTCAGCCTTCTACCACGTGAATATGAGGTCTTTATCNTAATTTCTGTTGTTTTATCAGAAACTTCAAAGGCNTTCTTAATTATATTTAAAAACGCCTGAATCAACAAATCACGATGCCCGTCTACTGGTGGCAGCGACGGGTCATAGCTGCGTGTGACGGTGACTGATGCGCCATAGGACGCTGCCGAGATACGCAGGCAGTGATCCAGAATTTCATGAATATTGACGGGTGCCAGCGCTACCGTACCGCCCCCNGCAAACCCTTCCATCCTGTCCAGCAAGGCGGTGATCCTGTTTGTTTCCTCAACAATCATCGAGGCAAATTCTTCGTTTTCCGGCGTCAAGTCAGACTGCAACANCTGCGCTGCGCCCTTGATCCCTGCCAGCGGGTTCTTGACCTCATGCGCCAGCAACGCTGCCATTGCAGAAATCGAACGCGCCGCCCCATGAAAGGCAGATTGCCCGCGCAAGCGTTCAGCCAGTGCGCGTTCCTGTAACGTAACCAGCATCCGCCCGGCCTTGCCCGTGCGATGTCTGCCGGTGCGGTCACCAAACGGGGCAATCTGCACATTCAGCAGTTTCAGACCCAGCCGTGGCCCGGCAATTTCTATCCCCTGATCGGCAACAGATGCCATCTGNGTACGCGATCTTGCCAACAGCATGTTCAGGCTGGAATCAGACGGTATCTGCGCAGAAAGCGCTGTGCCGCGCAATATCGCCGCGCTGGAATCAAAAAACATCTCGGCAGCCTGATTCAGAAACAGGAACCGGTCATCGGCATCAAGAACAAAAACAGGGTTNGGCAGGCTGGCAAGGATATGCGCTGCATCGGCGCGCAGACCGTCGCTGGTCACATCATCCATCACGCCGCCTCNGCGGCTTGCAAGCCGTCAAAAAACAGGTCAACGGCGGCAAANACCGCTTTTGCGTCGGTGGTGTTGTTGGCGATGTCCCGCANTTCAGCAGCGCCGGGAAGGCCATGCGCATACCAGGCGATATGTTTACGTGCAAGACGCATGGCCGGGGTGCCGTAATGGGTCAGCATATCATCAAGATGCGTCTGCATCNTCTGGTGACGCGCCGCAATATCGGGTTCNGCCCTTGCCGCCCGTCCGGCCAGCAGATCACCTGCCTGTGCCAGAAGCCAGGGCCGCCCCTGTGCGCCGCGGCCGATCATTACACCGGCAGCGCCACTGGCAGCACGGGCAGCTGTCACATCACCAAGACTGCGGATATCGCCATTTACAATCACCGGCACATCAACACAGTCAACAACCGCGCGCACGGCCGCCCAATCCGCATCACCATTATACATCTGGCAGCGGGTCCGCCCATGAACCGCAATCATCGCAATACCGGCATCAAAGGCATGCCGCGCAATCACCGGCGCATTCAGACTGTCATCATCCCAGCCAAGGCGCATCTTCAGGGTTACCGGCACATCAACAGCGCCGGAGACGGCCTGCAGGATCGAGGCTGCCAATGCCTCATCGCGCATCAGTGCCGAGCCGGACAACCGGCCGGTAACCTTTTTCGCCGGACAGCCCATATTGATATCGATAAAGGTTGCCCCCAGNTCGGCTGCAATTTTCGCAGCCTCGGCCATGATGTCAGGGNCCCATCCNGCAAGCTGGACCGACAGCGGNGCCTCGGCAACCGTATCAGTCCGCAATTTGCGCATTTCTGAGCGCACATCCCGCAGAATGGCAGCACTCGCCACCATTTCGGTCACGACAAGACCGCCACCAGCGCGGCGTACAGCCCGCCGGAATGGCANATCGGTAACCCCTGACATGGGNGCCAGAATGGCCGCATGCGGAATCTCTATGTGGCGGATAAAGAGGCTCATTCACTTTGTTGGCAGGTGGGCCTGCCGCTGTCATGCTGAAATTTTGAGCATAATGCATCAGAAAGCAGCATTAATTCCAGCAAAAAGCGAAAGCTTTCTCGTGTGNTCTGGCGTCGTTCACACCGGTTGAAGGGCATGGACTTTGCGCCGGGGTTCAGAGATAACGGACGCATGAACAAAGTGTCACCCGATATCTCTGCCAAGACCNCANGGCNCGCAACCATGAACAACGCTGATGTGCGGGTGGCGGCGATTATNCTGGCAGCAGGCCAAAGCAGCCGCATGGGTGATGGCACGGAAAAGCAGTTTCGCCTGTTGAACGGACGATCCGTTGTGGCGCATGCGGTGACAGCCTTTCTTCAACACCCTGCTGTCACACAAATCATCATCGTCTGCGCNCCCGAACGGGCCGCTGCCCTAACAGAATCACTGGGCGATCTGGCAGATGATACCCGCTTGAACATCACCAATGGTGGTGCCCGNCGGCAGGATTCTGTATTGGCGGGGCTGCAGGCTGCAGATGCAGGTGATGCNACGCTTGTCGCCATTCACGATGCGGCGCGCCCGATTGTGCCGCAGACTGTTNTCAACCGCCTGTTGCACGCGATGNNCGGNGGTGCGGCAGCAGCCNTGCCGGTGATGCCGGTGGTTGACACGGTAAAGGCAGTATCAGGCAATGCCGTCAACGGGACGGTCGACCGGTCAGGCCTTGCTGCGGCACAGACCCCGCAGGTGTTTCATCTGGCTGATATTCTGTCACTGCATCAGGCCCATGATGCCGACACCCAGATCACCGACGATATTCAATTGATCGAGGCAAGCGGAAGACCGGTTGCAGCCGTCGAGGGCGACCGCCGTCTGATGAAACTGACGACAGCCGAAGATTTCGCTATTCTGGAAACCTTGATCAGGACCGCAGAAGGCAGCAACCAGATGATCCCCGATATTCGCGTTGGCAGCGGCTTTGATGTGCACCGGTTTTCTGATGGTCCGGGCCCGGCACGCATTGGCGGTATAGACGTGCCAAGTGCGCATGGCCTTGAGGCCCATTCAGATGGCGATGTTGGATTGCACGCCCTGTGCGACGCTATTTTCGGGGCCTTGGGCGATGGCGATATCGGGGCGCATTTTCCACCATCAGATGATCGCTGGAAGAATGCGGACAGTGCGGATTTTCTGACATTTGCTNTGCAGCGCGCTGCTGCACGCGGNGCCATCATCCAGCATCTTGATCTGACACTGATCTGCGAGACGCCCAANATTGGTCCGCATCGTNCGGCGATGCAACAGCGAATTGCANCCCTTGCCGGCCTGCCGCCCGAANGGGTCGGGGTCAAGGCCACAACATCNGAAAAGCTGGGGTTTACCGGGCGCGGTGAAGGCATCGCNGCACAGGCAACGGCAACGCTGCTCTTTCAGTCGGCCGCAGATGGCGGTACGCATGGCATCTAGACCATCTGAACGCAGGATGATGACGCTGGCGACGCTGGGGCCTGTTGGTTTTCTGCGCCCTGCCCCCGGCAGTTGGGGATCGGCAGCCGCCCTTGTCATGGGGGCTGGTTTGGCCTTTCTGTCGCCGCGTCTGCTGGAGATCGCTGCGCTGGTCGTCTGTATCCTTGGCACCATGGCTGCTGGCATCTACCAGAGGGAAACAGGCCGGCATGATGCTGGCGAGGTGGTAATCGACGAGGTGGCAGGCCAGTGGATTGCATTGCTGGTGGTACCGCTGGACTGGCGCTGGTACCTGGCGGCATTTTTGCTGTTTCGGGTTTTTGATATTCTGAAACCGGGCCCGGTACGCATGGCCGAAAAACTGCCGGGCGGGGTTGGTGTCATGGCGGATGATATTGTGGCCGGTGTGTTTGCAGCGGTCTGCCTGCTGATTATACAGTGGGGAATTGGCAGCCAATGGGGTTTGGCAGGATGAATGAGCTTGAATATCTGGCAGAAGATGTTGTCAGGCGTGCCGCTGCCGCCCGGATCATGGTCACAAGCGCCGAGTCCTGCACAGGTGGCATGGTTGCCGCCGCGTTGACGGATATAGCCGGCGCATCAGCCGTTCTTGACCGCGGTGTCGTCACCTACAGCAATGCCGCAAAAATGGACCTTCTGGGTGTTAGCAGCGCAACTTTGGTGGCGCATGGTGCGGTATCAGTCGAAACCGCCGCCGAAATGGCAACTGGCGCGCTGGCTGGCGCAAGTGACGCTGACCTTGCTGTATCCATCACCGGCATTGCAGGACCCGGCGGCGGCAGTGCCGAAAAGCCGGTCGGGCTGGTATATTTTGGGGTGGCGCAAACAGGTGTCGATACGCGCACCTGTCGACATGTTTTCAGCGGGGACCGCTCATCTGTTCGCCAACAGGCAGCGGCACGCGCGCTGCAGCTTATGGCCGAGGCGTTGCCGGACTAGGGATCTGCTGTTTGGCCGGTGCAGTGTGAAGGGCCCGTCCATACAAGTCATCAGCACGGGTTTCGAAAGCCTGAACCATGCGCCGCACGGCTTCGGTAAACAGGGTCTCGATCACCGATTGCAGCAACCGCGAATTAAATTCGAAATCCACATAGAAATCGATCTCGCACCCGTCTTCATGCGGCAGGAACCGCCATGTATTCGTCAGATATTTGAACGGCCCCTCGGCATATCTGACATTGATCGACAATGTGTCGGGATCGAGTTCGACAAAGGATGTAAACCGTTCCCGAAACATCCGGAAACCGATGATCAGATCAGCGGTCAAAGCCCGTTCATCGGTGTGCCGTATCCGTGCAGCAAGGCACCATGGCAGAAATTCAGGATAACGCCGCACATCGGCGACCAGCGCATACAGCTCTTCAGGAGAATGCGGCACAATGCGCTTTTCAGCGTGAACTGTCATGTCAGGCAGACTCCAGCGCCGCATTACGCGCTGCCTGAAGCGCCGCAAAATCTGCGTCCGCATGATAGGATGATCTGGTGAGCGGCGTTGACGCCATCAGCAAAAAGCCTTTGGCCCGGCCCAGTTTTGCGTAGGTATCGAACGTCTCCGGCGTTACAAACCTGTCAACAGAAGCATGTTTGGGTGTCGGTTGCAGATATTGGCCGATTGTCATGAAATCCACATCAGCGCTGCGCAGATCATCCATGATCTGGCCAACTTCCTCGTCGCTCTCGCCAAGGCCAACCATGATCCCGGACTTGGTAAAAATGGACGGGTCCAGCTGCTTTACCTGCTGCAAAATCGACAATGAGTGAAAATAGCGCGCGCCGGGCCGAATGGCCGGATAGAGACGCGGCACAGTTTCCATATTGTGGTTGAACACATCGGGGCGGGCCTCGACAACAACCTCCAGCGCACCGGGCTTGCGCAGAAAATCAGGCGTCAGAATTTCAATGGTCGTCTGCGCCGAATAAAGACGGATGAACTTGATAGTGTCGGCAAAATGCTGCGCGCCGCCATCTGCCAGATCATCCCGGTCAACCGATGTAATCACCACATGCTGCAAAGCCAGCTTGGCAACAGCTTTGGCCACGTTCTCCGGCTCATTCATATCAAGCAGGTCGGGACGGCCGGTCGCCACATTGCAGAACGCGCAGGCGCGCGTACACACCGACCCGAGGATCATCATGGTTGCATGTTTCTTGGCCCAACATTCACCGATATTCGGACAGGCGGCCTCTTCACACACGGTCACAAGGTCAAGATCACGCATCAGCGCCCGCGTTTCGCCATAGGCAGCCGACACAGGCGCCTTGACGCGCAGCCATTCAGGGCGACGCGGCTGTGGCCGGTCCGGGTTCTTGCGCTTTTCAGGATGCCGTGCGGCACCCTTGCTTGTGTTGAGTTGTGGCATCTCGTTCAATTCTCAGCCAGTGGCGTTCACCCTATATCAAGCCCGGCTGAACACCTTGATTTGACACGACGTCTAGCACGGGCAGGCTGTCTCCTGCACCCTAGAAATGGATGGCGCGACCATATGCGTCAAGCACCGATTCATGCATAGCTTCGGACAGGGTTGGATGCGGGAAAATGGTCTGCATCAATTCGGCTTCCGTCGCCTCCAAGGTTCGTGCCACAGCATAGCCCTGAATGAGTTCAGTTACCTCTGGGCCAACCATATGCGCACCAAGCAGCTCGCCAGTCTTTTTATCGAACACTGTCTTGATCAGACCCTGATCATCACCCATCGCAATGGCCTTGCCGTTGGCCAGCATAGGAAAGCGGCCGACGCGAATATCATGCCCTGCCTCAATCGCAGCAGCCTCGGTCATCCCGACTGATGCCACCTGCGGGCGGCAATAGGTACATCCCGGCACCGATCCGGCTGCAATCGGATGCGCGTCCTTCAAACCGGCAATATGTTCAACGCACATGATCCCTTCATGACTTGCCTTATGTGCCAGCCATGGCGGTCCGGCAACATCACCAATGGCATAGACGCCCGGCTCACCCGTTGCGCCCCATTTGTCGATGGCAATATGTCCACGATCAACCTTGACGGCAGTTTCCTCAAGGCCGAGCCCTTCGGTATTGCCTGTAATGCCAACAGCAAGAATGGCGCGTTCTGCAATGATATCAGCAGCTTCGCCTTCAAAGCTGGCAGTCACGCTGCCTTTACCGGCAACCAGCCCGGACATTTTTGCGCCGGTGATGATCTTCATGCCGCGATTTTCAAAAGCTTTCTTCACAAAGTCAGAAATTTCAGCGTCTTCGACTGGCAGAATGCGGTCCATCGCCTCAACCAGCGTGACCTCGACCCCCATATCAAGGTAGAAAGACGCAAATTCCGACCCGATGGCGCCCGACCCGATAATGATAAGCGATTTCGGCATGGTCTGCGGCACCATGGCCTCGCGATAGGTCAGGATCAATGTGCCATCCGGCTCCAGCCCCGGCAACGCCCGGGCCCGCGCACCGGTGGCCAGAATGATATGTTTGGCGCTGATCTCACCACCCGTCGACAATGTGACCGCCCGGTGATCACCGGTCTTGTCGCCAAGTTTCGCCACCGCATCAAATACCGTGACCTTGTTCTTTTTCAGCAGATGCTTGACGCCCGTTGACAGCCGGCCGGCAACAGTGCGCGAGCGCTTCACAACTGCGGGCAGATCGATGCTGACCTCACCAGTGATGGTGATGCCGAAATCCTTCATTTCGTCGATGGAGTGACGCAACTCGGCTGCACGAAGCAGCGCCTTTGTAGGTATACAGCCCCAATTCAGGCAAATGCCGCCAAGATGTTCACGTTCGACCAGCGCCACCGACATGCCAAGCTGCGCTGCCCGGATTCCGGCCACATAACCACCCGGACCACCGCCGATCACTACGAGATCGAATTGTTTTTGACTGGCCATGACTATCCCCCGGCTATAGCAGCATTGTTACCGGCTGCTGGATGTAACCCTTGAAGGCTTGCAGCCATTCCGCGCCGACAGCCCCGTCCACAACCCTGTGATCAGCTGACAGGGTGACGCTCATCACTGTGGCAACCGCCAGTTGTCCATCGCGCACCACCGGGCGTTCCTCACCCGCACCAACCGCAAGAATGGCCCCCTGCGGCGGATTGATGACAGCAGCGAATTCACGGATGCCATACATGCCAAGATTGGAAATCGTAAAGCTGCCACCGGAAAATTCTTCCGGGGCCAGTTTGCCCTCACGCGCGCGCAGCGCCAGGTCCCGTGTGATGCCCGACAAGGCAGCAAGGCCCTTTTGTTCAGCCGCCCAGACCACTGGTGTAACAAGCCCACCATCAACCGCCACTGCCATGGCAACATCGGCATGCTGGAAATAGCGGGTATTCTCGCCTTCCCAACTGGCATTCGCCTTGGGAACCGCGATCAGCGCCATTGCCGCCGCCCTGATCACAAGATCATTGACCGAAATCTTCACACCCTCGCCAGCCTGTTCATTCATCATCCGGCGGGCCGCCAGAAGATTGTCGATCTCACAGTCAACGGTCAGATAGAAATGCGGCGCGTTTGCCTTGGATTCCTGCAGGCGATGCGCAATGGTCCGGCGCATCTGGCTGTTCGCCTCAACCGTGCTGGCCCCGGCAACTGCCGACATCGGCGCGTTTGCCGGCATGGCTGCAACACCAGCAGATGACTGGCGTGTTTCGGCAGCCTCTACATCGCGGCGCAGAATGCGGCCATGCGGACCGCTTCCGGCGAGTGATGCCAGATCGACACCCCGATCCGCAGCAATCCGGCGCGCCAGCGGGCTAGCAAAAATGCGTTCGCCCGCCTTGCTCTGTGTATCCTTTGCGGATGGCGCAGACACAGGTGCGGGCGTCGCGACGGGGGCTGTTGTGTCTGCAGGCTTTTCGTCAGTTGTTGTTGCCGGCGCAGCAGGCGCAGGTGCTGAGGCAGCCGGAGACGCTGCCACATCATCAACAGCTTCACCATCCTCTGCAAGGCGGGCAATCGGAGTGCCAACAGCAACCCCTTCGGCCCCTTCACTTACGAGGATTACCGCCATGACGCCTTCATCGACCGCTTCAACCTCCATCGTGGCCTTGTCGGTTTCGATTTCGGCAATGACATCGCCACTGCGCACAGCATCACCGACCGAAACTGTCCATTTCGACACCGTGCCACTTTCCATAGTTGGCGACAGGGCCGGCATCAGAATATCAATAGCCATTCCTCAATCCCCCCTGAAGCCTTCGCAGCTCGCAACAACTGTCGCGACGATATCTTCAATCTGCGGCAGTGCCAGCTTTTCCAGATTGGCGGCATAGGGCATTGGCACATCCTTGCCCGTCACACGCGCAATCGGCGCATCCAGCCAGTCAAAAGCCTGCTCCATGACCTGCATCGCGATTTCCGACCCGACACCGGCAAACGGGAACCCCTCTTCGCATGTGACAAGCCGCGATGTCTTTTTCACCGAATTGACAATCGTCTCGGTATCCAGTGGACGGATCGTGCGAAGGTCAATCACCTCAGCAGAAATGCCCTGTTCGGCCAGCCTGTCGGCGGCTTCCAGTGCGCGTCCTACCATGATCGAAAAGGCGGTGATGGTCACATCGCTGCCCTCGCGGACGATGTTGGCACGGCCAATCGGCACAACCCAGTCATCATCATCCGGCACATCAAAACTCTGGCCGTACATCACTTCATTTTCCAGGAAAATTACCGGGTTTGGATCGCGAATGGCCGCTTTCAGCAGCCCCTTGGCATCTGCCGCCGACCAGGGCGACACAACCTTCAGACC